>CAOKJI010000036.1 GCA_948468495.1 uncultured Dorea sp.
TCTGGATCCGGCGGGAATCTTTGTATTTGACTTTAATACGGAATACAAATACCGGGAGCTTTTAGGGAGTCAGACGATTGCGGAGGACCGGGAAGAGAGCAGCTTTATCTGGGATAATTATTATGATGAAGAGCAGAGAATCAACGAATATGAGCTGACGCTGTTTATCCGGGAAGAGGACGGCAGGTACGGGAAATATCAGGAGACGCATTTTCAGAGAGCATATACGCTGGAGGAAATGAAAGCGCTGCTTGAGAAATCAGGGCTGGAATATGTAACGGCATACGACGCCTATACGAAGAATCCTCCCCATGCAGAGAGCGAACGCATCAGCGTAGTGGCCAGAGAGCGGGGGAAGAGTTGTACTTTGGCTGAAAAAGAGCTATAATGTGAAATACGGGGCTGCCTGGGAAGAGGACCCGAAAAGTAACAGTTCGGCCCAGGACTTTGCATTTACTGCAAAGTCCGTAAGAACGCGTAAATTTAGTCAAGAGGGAATCCAGCCTTTTGCCTTGGCAAATTTTAAATAGGCTGGATTCCGTAACAGTGAGGCCGTAGGCTGAACTGTTATCCCAAAAGAGCGATGTGAAAGGACAGGAGACAGATGAAGGACTATATTGTAAGAGGAGTGGCTGCAGACAGTCAGATCCGCGTTTTTGCCGCATGTACGACAGCGGTTGCCGAGGAGGCGAGGAGACGCCATAATACCAGTCCCACAGCGACGGTGGCGCTGGGACAGCTGATGACGGCGGGAACTATGATGGGCGCTATGATGAAGAATGATACGGATATCCTGACCCTGCAGATCCGGGGAGACGGTCCGATTGGAGGAATTACAGTTACTGCGGACAATCAGGGGAATGTGAAGGGATATGTACTGAACCCCGAAGTGTCTGTCCCGGCAAAGAACGGTAAGATTAACGTAGCGGATGCCCTGGGCATCGGTCTTCTGAATGTGATTAAAGATATGGGGCTGAAGGAGCCTTATGTGGGACAGACGATTTTAGAGACCAGCGAGATTGCGCAGGATTTGACTTATTATTATATGAACTCAGAGCAGATTCCCTCATCCGTAGGGCTTGGCGTGCTGATGGAGAAGGACAATACGGTGAAATGCGCCGGAGGGTTCATTCTGCAGCTGATGCCTTATGCGGAAGACGCGGTGATTGATAAACTGGAGGAGAATCTGAAAGGAATTACCTCTGTGACAGAACTTTTAGAGCAGGGATATACGCCGGAGAGGATGCTGGAAGCGCTGCTTGAAGGTATGGACCTTGAGATTACGGATACGCTGCCCGCGAGATTTTACTGCAACTGCTCGAAGGAACGTGTGGAGAAGGCGGTTGTGAGCATTGGCAGGGAAGAGATTCAGAACATGATAGACGACGGCGAGGATATTGAGGTGAAATGCCATTTCTGCAATACCGCCTATCAGTATACCATTGAGGAGCTGCAGGATATCTTGGAGAGAGGATAGTACTCCATCCAGTTAGAAATTTTAACGACGCAATGGTGTGAAACAGACAGTCGCAGACTCCAATTTCTAGCCGGATGGAGTACTAGAGCGTGTTTGAATATAAGCAGAAGAATCATAAAATACTGCTGGAAGTGAATGCCTGGCAGATAAGGAGGAAAAGGACGATATGAAACATGGATTTGTAAAGGTAGCGGCAGCAACGCCGGATATCCGGGTGGCGGATGTGGCGTTTAATAAAGAACAAATCTGCCGGATGATGGATGAAGCGGTTTCCAGGGGAGCTAAGATTGTGGCGTTCCCGGAACTGTGCGTTACCGGCTATACCTGCGGCGATTTGTTTACGCAGGATGCGCTTCTTGACCACGCCAGAGAGGCGCTTTTTGAGATTGCGGCGCATACAAAGGACAAGGATGCGCTGGTTTTTGCAGGCGTGCCCCTTGCCGTAGAAGGGGAGCTTTATAATGTAGCCGCCGCCATGAACCGGGGGCGGATTCTGGGGCTGGTTACTAAGACATTTTTACCGAATTACGGAGAATTTTATGAGATGCGGCAGTTCCGGGAAGGACCGGAAATAGCGAGAAGGATTCGGCTTGGAGACGAGTGGATACCCTTTGGACCGCAGATTATTTTTGAGGCGAAGGGCATGGAGAATCTGGTGGTAGCGGCAGAAATCTGCGAGGACGTATGGTCTCCTGTTCCGCCGAGCATTCAGGCGGCAAGGGAAGGAGCGACGGTTATTGTCAACTGTTCCGCAAGCGATGAGACCATCGGCAAGGACATTTACAGGGAAAGCCTGATAGGCGGCCAGTCTGCAAGGCTGATTGCCGGATATATCTATGCCAACGCAGGGGAAGGGGAATCGACAACGGACCTTGTATTCGGCGGTCATAATATGATTGCGGAGAACGGTACGGTTCTGGCAGTGAGCAGACGGTTTGAGAACGGAATCATTTATTCGGAGCTGGATGTGAACCGTCTTGCCGGCGAAAGAAGGAAGAATACGACCTTCAAGATGTCCGACGGACGCACTCTTATGAGGACTGTTTTTGAGATTGAAATTACGCCGACGAAGCTGACAAGACGTTTTGATTCTCGTCCTTTTGTGCCGGATGAGGAGAAGGAGCGTGCAAAACGCTGTGAAGAAATCCTGACTATTCAGGCAATGGGGCTGAAGAAAAGACTGATGCATGCCAATGCCAAAAGCGCGGTAGTGGGAATCTCAGGAGGCCTGGATTCCACGCTGGCCCTGCTGGTGACGGCGAAGGCGTTTGACGCGCTGGGACTGGACAGAAAGCAGATTTTAGCGGTAACCATGCCCTGCTTCGGCACCACTGACCGGACCTATAACAATGCCTGTAAGATGTCTCTTTCGCTGGGAGCAAAGCTTCGGGAGGTGCCCATTAAGGATGCGGTGACACAGCATTTCAAAGATATCGGGCATGACCCCGAAGACCACAGCGTAACCTACGAGAATAGCCAGGCCAGGGAGCGGACCCAGGTGATTATGGATATTGCCAACGAGAAGGGTGGTCTGGTAATCGGAACCGGAGACATGTCGGAGCTGGCCCTTGGATGGGCGACCTACAACGGAGACCACATGTCCATGTATGGGGTAAATGCTTCCGTTCCCAAGACTCTGGTAAGGCATCTGGTCCGTTACTATGCGGATACGACGCAGGATAAAGAGCTTCGGGCGGTGCTTTACGACGTGCTGGACACGCCGGTGAGCCCAGAGCTTTTGCCGCCGAAAGACGGTAAGATTGCGCAGAAAACGGAGGATTTGGTGGGGCCTTATGAGCTGCATGATTTCTTCTTGTATTATTTCCTGCGTTTTGGATATGCGCCTGCCAAGATTTACCGGATTGCCCGGTATGCTTTTGCAGGAGAATATGAAGATGCAGTGATTTATAAATGGCTGCGCACCTTCTGCTGGAGGTTCTTTAGCCAGCAGTTCAAGCGTTCCTGCCTGCCGGACGGGCCGAAGGTGGGAACCGTTGCCTTGTCGCCGAGAGGAGACTGGCGGATGCCAAGCGACGCGTGTGTGGCAAGCTGGATGCAGGATCTTGAGACGGTGAAACCGGAGATTAGCGAAGTTGTATAGCGCCTGAAGTACAATAAATATCTAAATTGCAGAAAGCAATTTTCAAGTATTCTGTATAGTGTCGGATAATTGGCCGCAGTGCAGGCAGTAGAATTGGTTTTGGTCGGAAATAGTGTAAGATAAAAGAATATGTAAGGAAAAAGGGGATGTGTTATGGGTAAATTAGCAGACAGTGCGGTAAATAAATTTGTGGATAAAGGGTATAACTGCTGTCAGGCGGTAATCTGTGCCTTCTGTGAGGAATACGGGGTAGCGGAGCTGGACGCATTTAAGATGACGGAAGGCTTTGGCTCCGGCATGGGCGGCCTGGGGGATACCTGCGGGGCGGTGACCGGGCTTTTCCTCACCCTGAGTCTTGCCAACAGCGCCGGGGATATGGAGAAACCGAAGGAAACGAAGATGGATACTTATAAGAAAGTTCGCGAGGCGGCGGAGGTATTTAAGGAGAAGCACGAATCCCTATATTGCAGGGAGATTCCCAAGGAAAAAGGATCCCAGCCGCTTCCAAGCTGTATCAGATGCGTGAGGGATGCGGCGGAGATAGCGGAGCGGATGTTGGGATAAATTTAGAAACTTTTCCGTTTCTGCAACCGGAAGTTTACATGCAATTCCTGAAAAGCAACACATAATTTATAGACCTTTTTCCGCAAATACGGCAGAATATGAGTGACCCAATACTTAAGCTGTACAGTGACTGGCGAATCATAATCACGCATATGCAAGATGAGGCCATTGCGTTGTGCGGCGCGGGAATACTATATAGGAAAAGGTGATGTTATGAACAAGTTTGGAGACAATCTGCAGTTTTACAGGAGAAGGGAGAATCTGACGCAGGAGCAGCTGGCAGAGCGGCTGGAAGTGTCCAGACAGACGGTTTCAAAATGGGAGGCAGGCGTGTCTTTCGCGGAAATGGAAAAGCTCTTGCAGCTCTGCGATTTATTTTCCTGCGATATGGATACGCTGCTTAGAAAAGATGCAGGCGAGGCGTCGGTGGAGGATAATACCGCACACAGAGCGCATATGAAAAGTTTCCGAATCGAGATTACCATCGGTGTTGCAATCTGTATCCTGGGGGCAGCGCTGTATGAGATACTGGCCGGATTCCGGATACCGGAGGGTGTTGGAAATACGGTGTTTATGTCTGTCATGATTCTGGCGGTACTGATTTTTATTGTCTGCGGCATTCAGAATGATAATTATAAGAAGAAACATCCGGTAATACAGGATTTCTATACAGGGGAAGAAAAGGAAGCGTTTGACCGGAGATTCCCGGTACAGATGGCGGCGGCAATCGGGGTGATTCTAATCGGGATGCTGGTATTTGGGTTGAACGGGGAACATCTGCCCCTGAAAGCCGGAATGAACGTGGAGTTTTACTACGGCCTCTTTCTCTTCTGCGTGGCGGTTGGAGTTGGAATCCTTATTTACAGCGGAATGCAGAAGGATGAGCTGGATGTGGCGAAGTATAACAGAGAAAATCAGCCTGACCCCGGCAGCAGACTCATCAGCGTATGGTGCGGATGTATTATGATTCTGGCGACTATTATTTTCTTTGTGTCGGGTTTTGTATTTACGGCATGGAGGATTTGCTGGATTGTGTACCCGGTTGGGGGAATGCTGTGCGGAATTGCAACGCTGATTATAGGGCGGAAGGAAAGATAAGAACATCAGTAAAAAGTTCCTTGAAAAATATACTGTTTTGTGTATACTTTATTCATATACCTTATACGAAACAGGAGGATGCGTATGCTTGGCAGAAAGATTGAACAGCGTTTAGCTGACTGGAAAAATGCAGTTAATCACAAGCCGTTGATTATAAAAGGATGCAGACAATGCGGAAAAACATTTTCTGTTCTGGATTTTACAAAGAAGAATTATAAACATGTTGTATATCATGTTTTCAGTGCGATAAAGATGGGAGATTATAACGTAGGAAGGTCGGAACAGATTCTGACGCTTCCATTGTATATGGCGTTTTTGCTGGATACAGTCTGAGCAATTTCCATCCGTACAGGTGGAGCAATTTTGCTGTTTCCTGTGAATGGGGGGCGGCATCTTGCAGGAATGAATGTTCAAACACGCTCTCATATAAAAAGAGAACCTGCCGTTCATGTGAAAAGCAGGTTTCTCTTTTTTATCATATCGGACATTAGTAGTGCGATAAGTGTGTTTTGTGAGACGGCCGAATGGCCATCAGGGGTACCCGGAGGGTATCCCTTTACTATTGCCATTATTTTAGATATCTAACAAATCGCTGAATGCCTTCAAGGCTCCGTCTGTCTCATGTGCAAGAACGCGCTTAGCAAGGAGCTTGCCAAGCTGAACGCCTTCCTGGTCGAAGCTGTTTACATTCCATAAGAATCCCTGGAACATAATCTTATTCTCGAAGTGGGCCAGAAGTGCACCCAGTGATTCCGGCGTTAACTGGTCGCCGATGATGATGCTGGAAGGACGCCCGCCCTCGAATTTCTTATTCGGATTCTCGTCATCCTTACCGCAGGCAAAGGCGATAATCTGCGCCGCTACATTCGCGCACAACTTGGCCTGGCTGGTGCTTCCTTCGATTACCACGTCCATACCAATCTGGCTGTTTTTGAAGCCTACAAACTGCAGCGGAACAATGTCGGTACCCTGATGCAGCAACTGGTAGAAGGAATGCTGTCCGTTGGTTCCCGGTTCGCCGAAGATAATCGGCCCGGTCACATAATCTACCGGTTCGCCGAAGCGGTTTACAGACTTGCCGTTTGATTCCATGTCGCACTGCTGCAAATGTGCAGGGAAGCGGCTTAACGCCTGGGAATATGGAAGAACCGCTGTGCAGGGATAACCCTGTACGTTGCGCTCGTAAAGGCCGATGAGGGCGTCTAACATATCCGGATTTTCCAGTATATCGGTATTTGCCGCAAGCTTGTCTTCTTCGGCAGCGCCCGCAAGAATCCTTGCAAATACATCCGGGCCGAATGCCAGAGACAGAACCACGCCTCCAACAGCGGAGGAAGAGGAGTAACGGCCGCCGATAAAGTCGTCCATAAAGACTGCGGCCAGATAATCGTCGCTCTTAGCCAGAGGAGAAGTATCGCTGGTTACGGCAAGCATGTGCTTAGACGGATCTAAGCCGGCTTTCTTCAGGGCGTCTTTTACAAATGACTCGTTGGTAAGAGTCTCAAGGGTTGTTCCTGACTTGGAGACAACGATGAACAGGGAACGGGAGACGTCGATGGATTTTAATACAGCCGCCGCGTCGTCCGGGTCAACGTTGCTGATGAACTTCGCTTCCATCTTCAGCGCGTCGTTTTCTCTTGCCCAGTTCTCAAGGGCAATGTACAAAGCCCGGGGACCAAGGTCGCTGCCGCCGATACCAATCTGGACAACGGTGGTGAATTTCTCGCCTGCAGCGTTCGTAATCTCGCCCGCATGAACCTTATTAGCGAAATCCGCAGCCTTCTCCTGCTGGGAAACGTAGAACTCACGCTTGTCTACGCCGTCAACGATAACCGCATCGCCCATCTGACGGCGGGCCAGATGGTGAAGTACCAGACGTTTCTCACCGGTGTTGATGACTGCTCCGTTGTATAATTCTTTGAACTTATCTGCAAGCTGCTGCTCTTTTGCCAGTTCAGCAAGTACGTTTAAAATCTCATCATCCACTTCTTTTGCAGCGTAATTGAAGCTGAGTCCCGCAGCCATAGGCGCGCTGTAGCGGGCTACGCGGTCCGCGCCGTTATCGCCGGACATTACGTCGGCAACGCTGACGTGGTTCTTCAGACCTGCAAGCTTCTTATAGGACGCCAGAGTGTCAAGATTATTCCATGTTACCATAGTTTCATTCCTCCTTAAATGAACGCCAATCATACATTGGCAAAATATGTATGAATTAATTGTACTAAAGAATAGGTTTAATTTCAAGTTGCAGTTCACAGTAACGCTTCGTATTTCATGGTTTGTATGTAAATAGTAGATGAAGATATGATAGACTTTTCATCCAAAATGATATAAAATTATCTGTAGCGGGCTTATGAAGTCCGTTGAAAGATTTGCATCGAACGATGTTCCGGTTAAGGTTTGGGGTGTGAGAATTGGAAAAGAAACACAGAACTTTTTATTCGCTGATAATTGTTTGTGCACTGGTGATGGTGTGTCTTATCACCTTCTTTTATGTCAGACTGCTGAATAGCTCAATTTCAGATAATACCATCAGTTCAATCAGTGAAATCGCAGAACATGATAAGGAAGCGATTCAGTCCAGTATCGAAGTGTATTGGGAAGAGCTTCATGAGATTTATGAAAGGCTGAAATTCCATGAATGTGATACAATACAGAAAGCAGAGGAACGGATAGGCTTAGAAGGCTCTCCAGATAAATTTCTGCATGTTTGTCTGCTGTCGGAGGACGGTACTGTTTATACAGACACTTTTGAAACGTATAGTTCCGGGGAACATTCTGGAAATGGAGAACTGGGTTTATTAAAGTATTTTGCAAATGGCGAGAAAAAGGTAATTGTACGGTTTGACGATACGGTTTGGAAGGGCAGATTACCGAAAGAGAACATTTTGTATGGAATCCGGCTGGAGGATTATCAGCTTGAGGGAAAGAAGATAATTGCGCTGATAGGAATCAGCGGCGTCTCGTCCATTCAGGATAATATGGTGATTGACAGCTTTATCAAAAATGGAGAGGCCAGAGGCCACAGCGCGCTGGTGGATATGAAAGGGAATTATATTGTTGATATCAACAAGGAAGTATATCAGAATGAACAGAATAATTTATACGTTCATCTGACGGAATCCGAGGATTCTGAACTTACGAACAAAGAAGTTTCAGAAAAGCTTCTGAATCATGAGACCTTCTGCTTTTACCATACTCATGTGGGAGAACGAGCCAGAGAATTATTTTATTTTATTCCCTTTGGGGAGGAGATTAACCTGTATTTTATCATGTCTGTGAATGAAGAAGTTTTTTTAGAGCAGACCCGGGCGTTTACCACGATGAGCATCGCCATGCTGGTTATCAGTATGCTGACGGTTATCAGTATGCTGCTGGCAGTCATGCGGTATCAGATGAAAACCATCAGGGCTTCGGAAAAGGCCAGAGCCCAGAGAGAATTTCTCTCAAATATGAGCCACGAGATACGTACTCCTTTAAACGGTCTGATTGGGATTAATCATCTGGTTCAGTCTCATATTGATGAAGACAACCAGAGGCCGCAGATTAAGGAGTGGCTGAAGAAATCAGACAGTACCGCCAAATATCTTTTATCTCTGGTAAACGATATTCTGGATATGTCGAAACTTCAGGCTGGCAAGGTGGATTTGATAAACGAACCGTTTTTCGTGTCTTTGCTGATGGATGAGCTTGCCGCTATGCAGGCGGATAATATTAAGAGCCGGGGGGTAACGTTTATTCTTGAGAAGGATATTGCAGAGCCCTGTGTTCTGGGAGATGCAACGCGGGTAAAACAGGTGCTGATGAATATTGTTGGAAATGCCGCCAAATTTACGCCGGAGGGCGGGCATATCAGACTGTCAGTGAGCCAGAAAAAGGAAGATGATATGCATGTGACGACCATCTATCAGTGTGAAGATACCGGCATTGGGATTTCGGAAGAGTACATTGGCAGGATATTTGATTCATTCAGCCAGGAGGGGAATGGAACGGCTGCAAGAATCAAAGGAACCGGGCTGGGTATGGCAATTAGTAAACTGCTTGCAAATGCCATGGGTGGAGACATCTGGGTGGAAAGCGAACAGGGGGTGGGAAGCACCTTTACAGTTGAAATTCCTTCTGTGATTGTAAAAGAGATTCCGGATTATCTGCAAACAAAGAAGGAGGCGGAGGTGTCAGAGGGAAATCAGACAACGCCAGGCAGAAGAGGAAACCGGCCGGTCAGGATTCTGGTGGCGGAAGATGTGGAACTGAATGCAGAGATTCTCCTGGAAATTCTGGAAATGGAAGGTTTTGAGACGGTTCACGCGCAGAATGGAAAAGAAGCGGTGGAGTTATTTTGCCAGTCTGAGCCAGGCGAGATTGATATTATCCTGATGGATATGCAGATGCCTGTGATGGATGGATGTACGGCATGCAGGAAGATTCGGAGTCTTGATAGAGCGGACGCCGCAAGCGTTCGGATTTATGCCTGCACCGCCAATACCTTTCAGGAAGATCGGGATCTGGCGCTGGAGAGCGGGATGGATGATTTTCTGACGAAACCGATTGATGTGGACGTACTTCTGAAGAAAATGAGCAGACAATAAAACGAGGGGGATGCTGCA
>CAOKJI010000037.1 GCA_948468495.1 uncultured Dorea sp.
TGACATCGATACTGATTGTTATCCGTCAGAAGAATAAATACGCGCTTTCTCTTCTCCTTAATAGAGATGTAAATTCCATGTTCACCATAGCGGTAAGCTCTCTCCGTAAGATGAAATCCATCCGCCGTATCCGTATGGAGTATCACATGGTACTTCCGTACCTGTCGGCGCAAATACCGGTGCATCCTGTCCGAATCCACCTGTGCAGCCAGCTTCTCATATTGCTTTTTCATACTGACAGGCAGTTCCGGCTCTCTCTGATTCAGTATGGCTTCAAATGCATTGCTAACCCTCAGAATGAAGCGCAGGTAATGTTTCTCCTCTTCTGAAAAATTCTCATTCTTCCCCGCCAGTTTCATAAGCTTCGTCTTCAGTCTGGTCCAATAGCTTTTAATCTCTCCCAACGCGTCGAATATAGCAAGGTAGAAATACACCGAAGGAAGTCCCAATTTCTCCCGAAAACCGCTGGCAGTCATCTCATTCTGCACAGTATAACCCGGATAAATCTTTGCCAGACTTGCAATACCACCGTACCGGCGATACACATAGTTCTTCACTTCCCGGTAATCCTCTGCTATAGCCAGGAGCTTTTGCATATCGGCCTCTGATACCGGAGCCTTATTATATTGGTGAATTGTCTTTACTATCCTGTCCGAAGGCATCCGTCTGTCCTCCAGGAATGAAATTAAGAATCCCGCGTTATAATGCGGGAATTTTACGATAGAAATCAAATTCCCATAAAGTGTAGTTTTTGGGAATTTTTTCCACCCAGAAATATTTCGATAAATTGTATAAAAAAGATATTAATTTTCTTGACGTATTGCCGATAATATAATAGAATGATTAAGAATTTGCGTAGAAAAATCTGTTCCCAAAAACTACACTTTTTGGGAATTTTTTATGTAAAATATCCGCCTATACGGCTAACTGCCGCTGAGAGTTTTCCCCTGTCAGATAGCATGAAAAAAAGCCCTGAAACCTGCCTCAGAGCTTTCCTGTATCTATTTGTATATCCTATCCAATATAAAGATATTTTCTTTGCTGTAATAGACATAATCCTAAGTCACCGCATATTCTTCTATCACACAGCTATGCCTTCTCCTCCCCGCCGGAGCATTCTTATCATAATTAATGCCCACAAGCAGAATCTCTCCCCCGTATTTCTGTATCGCTTCCGGATACCTCCGTTCCTTTATCTGCGCAATAGCGCCCTCCGCGGACTGATTCCATTTCAATTCAATCACCAGCGCCGGAAGAAGAGAATCTTTCTTTGGCAGATAGACGATATCCGCATATCCCCTTCCGGCCGGCAATTCCTCAAACATCACATACTCGTCCCCACAGCTAAAATACGCCCGTTTAATCACACTGCGCAGCGACTGTTCATTATTATAATGCAGAGCCGCCTCTTCCCCATGAATTTTCTCTATCTGATTCGCTACGGCTTCCGCATTCCTGTGAACGGTATCCTCAATAAGCTGTTCGCTCTCTCTGACCCGTTCGATGGTATCTGTACGCTTCACTTCACGTACCAGTCTGGCAAATTCCATTCGGATTTCTTCATTTGGAATATACGCCGTTTCTGCCGCTTCATCATAAGCAAGATATCCCAGATGAATCAACAGAGTCAGTACGTCGTCTCTGTTTTGGAACGAAACCAGATCATTGGCAAATCC
The DNA here is from genome assembly GCA_948468495.1 of uncultured Dorea sp. The sequence goes on from CAOKJI010000037.1 coordinate 1,677, forward strand.
ATTCGTATTTACCCTGACAGCTCCTCCTCCGATTAACTCTGCTACTGTCTTAGATAATCCGTCAAAATCCAGGCCGATATACCCTGACAAATTCTCTGTCGCTGAAGTCTGTGTCCAGTATGAATCAAAATCTTCGTTCCGAATAGCCTCCATAACAGAATTGGGATTATATACCGAGCCCGTATCCCGAAACTTATAGCCGTCATACCACTGCTTCATCCTCTCAAAATCACTGGAATAATCCTCACAGAGCTTCCTTACTTCCGGCTCGGTAAAGCCTGTATAATCTCCAAATCTCCTTGGTTTAATCATAGTAAATTCTTTAAAGTCAGAAATCGCAGACTGTGAACCGTCTTTCTTTACCGGAAGAATCCCGGTCATATAGACAGCGGCAAAAATCCGGTCAGTCGTACCACTCCCTTTGAATAACATACGCAAAAACCGAAGATATCTGTCCTGAATCTCCGGCATTTCCCTAATCGGCGCGTCCCATTCATCAATAATCATGATAAATTTATTCCCTGTCAGCTCAGCAGCATACATCAAGGTTTCATCAAAAGTATTCCCTGTCATCAACCCCGGATATGCGCTTAGAAGTTCTCTCACAACACTTGTCTGGATAAACGGTATGATATCTTCAGCGCTGACTTTTCCCATGATATTGGTCATATCCAGATAAATCACGTCATATCGGTTCAGATACTCTCTATATGTCCCCTTGCTCTCCTCCGCCGCTATCTTAAGATCCGCGAACAACGCCGAGGAATCGCAGGTTTTATCATAATATGCACACAGCATCTTTGCAGCAAAAGACTTTCCAAATCTCCGCGGCCTGCTGATGCACGTCAGTCTTCTGGGCGTATCTATCGTCCCATTAACCAGACCGATCAGTCCGCTTTTGTCCACATAGATATCATTCCGTATCTCCGCAAATCCACTGTTTCCAGGATTCAAATATACTCCCATAAATTGCACTCCTATTTTTGTCTACCGCTTAAACCCCCGCTTCCTCTTATTCTTCATCACAATCCTGCGGATATAAGCAAATGTCTCTTCCTCTCCCCTCTCCGCAAGCATCTTCAGCAAATGATGCAGAAGCGCCGCCGTATCTTTATGTACCATATTGCCAAGTCTTGCCGCTCCCTGCTCATAATATTCCAACGGATGACAATCCCGGTAATTCTCTTTCTGATAAGTCTTAGAAGCAGCCACCCGGTCCATAAACATCTCAATCACATACCTTGTCGGCATCTTCGTACCGGCGAGAAGCCGCTCTTTCTCCGCAGTGTAATCAATCCAGTATTCATAGTGGTGCTTATTGCGCCCCTTGTGATGAAGCCATGCCGTAGACACTCCTGTGGCCTCCCTCTCCGCGTTATTCGGACTCCTGTTCCCCTGATAATATTTGCATCCAACCAGAAACTCCGAAGGAGAATACTTGGACAGGTCATGGAGAAGTCCCTGCTTATACAGGCCCACTTTAAAGCATCCTTTCATGACCAGTAATTTGTGATGATTAATCGTCCTCAGATGTTCCAACGCCTTCATACTACTACCTCTTTTCTTATCAATAGAATCCTTGTAACAATTGAGACAGGTCCGCCTCAAACAAATTTTTCACGTAACCAGTACATCTTATCTGAACTGCCGCGAATCATCACATATGTATATTCGCCAGAAAATACAATAATAACAAATGCAGCGGATAAAAAACATAGAAAAAATACTTCATACTCCGCCCTTTCTGCCCGTTATACAGAGCAATAGGCAGCATCGCCAGGGCACCTGCCGTCTGGATTCTGCTGGGCCACAGGAAATTCCATGCGGCTCCCGCAAGATACTGCGCCGCCTTCTTCTCCCTTGTCATCCAGAAAATGGCAATCAGAAGAATCCCTCTGAATCCATAATCCGAATGCATGAGCTCAGCCGCCCACATAGCAAGAATCACAATCCCGGCTCTGGTAATGATTTCCCGCTCTCTGTCAAGTAACCACAGCATTCCAAGTCCGATAAATAAGGTTACAAATACATTCTGCTTCTCCGGATACCACAAAGACTGATGAAAGGCCAGATCAAAAGGAATCTCTGAAACAATTACAAAGATGCCAAGCCTCATCATATACTGAGCCACATTCCGCGTATGGTAGTATCCTTCCACCAGCAAAAAGCAAAAAATCGGGAACGCCAGTCTCCCCACATAGCGAAGCCACACTGCCTCGGGATAAATGATTACGCCCATATGATCAATCAACATTGATATAATTGCCAGAACTTTCAACTGAAATGTCGTAAGTCCCACTTTTCTTTCTATTACATGTTCCATCATACTATCCCATCATTACCTGCCTGCCAGAATCAGGATTGTGCGCTCTGCCACAACCGTCTCATGCTGATTCTCAAGAAGCTCCGGCTCCTCAAGAACCCCTTCCCTCGTGGAAACAATAATATACCACTTTCTCTTGCCGGAAAGCGCCGGCAAAGCAAAACTGTGCTCCAGCCAGTGCATATTATAAATGATAAAGTAATCCCCATCCCCTACGGCCGCGCCGCTGTAATATACTCCTAGCTGCCGACTGCTAAATTCGTCCGGCGTCCGCCATGCATATTCCCCATGATAAGAGACGTCTGGAACCCCGCACCGTACAGAATCTAATCCCCGCAAAGGCTCCTCCTGCATAAATACCGGGTGGGACTTGCGCAGCGCAATCAATTCCTTTATCAGTTCAAAAGTCTCTGGCTGTTTCTTTAATTTGCTCCAGTCCAGCCAGGAAGTAGTATTATCCTGACAATAGACATTATTATTTCCCTTCTGGGTATTCCCGAATTCATCTCCCGCCAGAAGACAAGGCGTTCCCTGCGCAAATAACAACAACAGAAAGGCATTGCATATCTGGTTCCTTCTCAATTCATTGACAGCCTTTTTTCGGCTCGGTCCCTCAGCTCCGCAGTTCCAGCTATAATTACAGTCCGGACCGTCCTGATTATTTTCTCCATTCGCCTCATTGTGCTTACTATCATAAGAAACCAAATCATTCAGGGTAAATCCATTCTGGCTGGTGATATAATTATAGGTATCCTTCGTATGATGATTCAGCCAGTAAATTACTCCTCCCACCATGCCTTCATCCCCTTTTAGGAATCTGCGCATCGTGTTCTGGAAATCCTCCCTGTGTACAAGAATCTTCGTCTTTTTCAGTATCGGATCCGCATAGATTATGTCCATCGGAGCAACCCCGGGATTTAAAATAAATCCGTCTATATGATATTCCATCCTATAATACCGAAGACATTCTTCCATCATCTGCTTTGATGCTCCGCTGTCGAAAGGCATCTCCAGGATCACTTCAATCCCCGCCTTATGGCAGGATTTTACCATATCTTTCAATTCATTTACCGCATCTTTTGACGCAGCATAGCTCTTCTTAGGGGCAAAATAATAGCCCGGACCGTATCCCCAATAATTAATCACTGTTCTCGTATACTCATCAAATTCATAAACCGGCATACAATGAATCTGATTAATGCCAAGTTCCGACAGGTATGGAAGCTTCTCTACAATTCCCTGAAATGTCCCCTTATGTTTCACTTTCGATGTGGAATGCTTTGTAAATCCCTTTACATGCAGACTATAGGCAACTACCTGGTTCATAGGAATATTTAACGGTTCATCCCCTTCCCAGTCATACTTGTCCCACACAAGCTCTCCCCGCCGCTTTGTTATCTCTCTGCCGGTACTTATCTCTCCCAGAGAAACTTTCTTCTGCACTCCGTACGAAGCTCTCGTCTCTTCGACAGACTCCGGCTTCTCTGCTCCATGAGCCCCCTCTGCCAAATCTTTCTGTTCTCCGCGACATCTGACCTTCGCAAGTCTCTTCGCATAAGGGTCCACATAATCCTCGCCGTCAACCCGGTAAATATACTCCCAGGGCTTATCGCCCATGTCTTCCACTCCCACACAGCGCACTTCTCCCATTGCCGTCTCCTCTGTAAGTTCACATGCAAAAACAGGGTCCTCACCCTTCCTATGGTATAACAGGAGCTCACATGCCTTCCCCTGCGGGATTGCAACCGCGAAATTCATCCCTTTATCTGTTCCTGTTACTCCAAGAGGTAATGGTGTTCCCTGTGTCTGCTTCATATGTTCCTCCTTACTGCCATCCGTCAGCTCCGTACATCTTCACATTATCACTGTTAATCATGAACACATCTTCATAAATCTCTTCTTCGTATTCATCTCCGTCCAAAATCAAAATCCCGGTTTTGGCCGCTTCTTTTCCTATGCCAATCGGCGACTGAGCCGCCGTTCCGGCAATCTGCGTGTCTGGCTTCATAAGCTCCTTTTTAATATCCGGCGAGCCGTCCACGCCATAAATCATCACATCTTTTAGTCCCGCAAGATTCACTGCCGTAGTAGCTCCCACCGCAATCTGATCGTTGCCGCACATAATTACGTCAATATCCTTATGCTCCTTTAACATCTCCTGGGTAATCTCCAGCGCTTTCTGAAATTCCCCGTTGGTATCCGCCCTGTCTACAATCTCGAATCCCACTTCCGCAGAAGATATCGCTTTTTCAAATCCCGTGATTCTCTCATTAATGGAATTCTGGGTCGGACATTCCAGAATCAATATCCTTCCGCCATCCGGACATCTCTCCAGCAAATCCTCTCCGCAGATATATCCGGCGTTCTCATTATCCGAACCGATGTACGCGTCCACGTATTCCATTTCTTTGACCTGAGTATCCACATTAATAATCTTCACATCCGCTTCCCGCAGAGCCTCCAGGCTTTCGGTAATCTCCACCCAGTTCACCGGACAGATAAAAATCGCATCGATCCCCTCGTCTATCATCTCCATAATCTGCTCATTCTGAATGCTGGGATCACTCTCCGGATTCTTCGTAATCAAAGTATATCCTTCCTTGTCAAGAACCTCCTTAATCGCACTCTCCAGCGTAATAAAATAAGGGTTCTCCATATCAATCGCGCTGAATCCAAACTTATAACCCGTCTCTTCTTCCTCTTCCTCCGTCTCGGATTCCTCCTCTGAGGAAGCTGCATTATCCTCCGGCGTTCCCACTGCTTTCTTACAGCCATACAAGGCCAGAATACCTATAAGCAAAGCAGCAATCACAATCAATGCTTTCTTTTTCATAGTTCCTTCCTCCCTGTGCATACACATTTATTCTACAACATTTTAAAGTGTTTGACCAGAAAAAAATATTACTTGCCTTATCTACTTGCCTTTTCAAAAACTCTCTGTTAAAGTAATTACAGTCTAAACGTTGGTCAGCAGACATAGATTGAAGCAGGCGGAGCAACATTCCGCTTGCCATGCATCTGGAAGCTGCCAGTGGCTGGCCAACATGTGAATAGTAACCTAATTAGAATGCAAAAGGAGAACCGCTATGGAGAATTTAGGCACTGTAACCCTGACTTTGGATAACGACAAAGAACTGGAATGTGAAATCCTCACCATCTATACAGCCGCAGGCAGAGACTATATCGCCCTTGCGCCCATGGATGAAACTTTGGACGATATCGTCTATCTTTACCGCTATATTGACCGGGGCGAAGAGGAACCAGAACTTGAACTAATTGAAGAAGATGAAGAATATGAGATTGCCTCAGACGGCTTTGACGAATGGCTGGATACTATGGAATTTGAGGAATTGGACTAGTCACCATTTCATAGATACCCATACTAAGCGCCCGCTATCTGCGTCAAATGAAGCGCTAACGCTGCTTCCGGCCGGCAAGCAAATCACTGACAAAACGGGAAGGAGACGCCTCTTTGCCGTTTTTTGTCTTCACATAACTGATTATCAGCTCTCTTTTCGCCCGGGTCATCGCCACATAGAACATTCTCCGCTCTTCCTCAATCTCAGCATCCAGCTTTGCCTTCTTATAGGGAATCACGCCCTCATTGCTCTGGATAATAAAAACAGTATCAAATTCCAGTCCTTTCGCCCCATGCATCGTCATCAGGCAGACGCCTTCCCTGTCTTTTGCCCTTCTGTCTTTCTGCTCCTTCAGCGTTCTCCCATATTCCTCTATATAGGCAAGCCATTCCGAAACAGAGGCAAATGCCTTTGCCCGCTCCTCTACTTCTGCCAGCAGTGAAAATAACTCGCTGGCGCTAATCTTCTTCGCCGCCGCATATTCCTTCAGATAATCATCATAGCCAATATGCCGGCGAATATACTGGACAGAGGCATAAGGCGTCTGCCCAGTTAACATCTTAATATCCCACTCAAACTGGTCAATCCTGTCTAACATCCAGTCTTTATCCATATAAAACCGTCTCAGAGCCTCAAAAGACACCTGCGCCTCTTCTAAGCTCTCCCGGCTGATATATCGCTTCGGTGCGTTCATTACATCCAGAAATACCCTTCTGCTCCGGTCGCCTTCCGCCATCCTTACATAGCTAAGAAGCTTTCTCACAACAAAATGCTCATAGATATTGCGCACCTGTTCCCTGGCCTGAAAGGGTATCTGGTTCTCCACGAGCAGTTCCATCAGAATCCCCGCATCATTCCCAGTCCGGTACAATACCGCCATCTGGCGGTAATCCAGTCCCTTTTCATGCAAATCCTTCATCTTCTGAATCAGATACCAGCTCTCCTCTGTGGAATCCTTAACCTCCTGCACGTGGACGCAGGCTCCCTTCTCATTCTCTGTTGAGAGTTTCTTCTCGTACCTCTGGCTGTTACAGCCAATCACTTTCAGCGCGCCGTTCACAATATTCTTACTGGAGCGGTAATTCACTCCCAGGAGAAGCTTTCTGGTATCCGGGTAATCATTCCCGAATCCCAGCATAATCTCCGGACTGGCGCCCCGGAACCGGTAAATAGACTGATCGTCATCTCCCACAACAAACAGATTATTCTCCGGCAGAGCAAGCAGACGTATCACCTCATACTGAACTCGGTTCACATCCTGAAATTCGTCAATCAGAATAAAGCGGAACCGCTCCTGCCACTGATTTAGTATATCCTCCCTGCGCCGGAATAAATCATAACAAAGCAGCAGCATATCGTCAAAGTCAATCTTGCGCAGCGCTTTGCGCCGCTTCTCATAGGCTTGATAAATCCTTCCAAACATCGCCCCATGACGGGCGGATTCATATCTGCTAACCGGGATTCCCCTGTTCTTTACCGTACTAATCTCTGTAATCAAATCCTGCAGTTCTTCTCTCTCATCCATGGTCTCCAGCTCATATCCCAGCTCCGGAGAAGATACAATCTCACGCAGCATCTGAAACTTCTCTTCTTCCGTCAGAATATTCTCCGAGCCTAAGCGGTAAGCCCATTTTAAAATCCCGAAATATACGCCATGGAAGGTTCCGAATGTCACCGGAAGGCTCCTGCCCTCCATCAGCGCCTGAAACCGCTTCTGCATTTCATAGGAAGCCGCCCGGGTAAAAGTAATGACCAGAATCTGCTCTGGTCTTACTTTATAATGCTCTATTAAATAACAAACCCTCTTAGCGATGGTAAAGGTCTTCCCGGAACCCGGCCCTGCAAGCACCATACAGGGACCCTTAAAATGCTGGATCGCCTCTTTCTGCACCTGGTTCGGCCGCATGGAACTACCTCGCTTCCAACTTTTCGATTCCGGCGCGAATCCGGGCAAGAGATTCCTCTTTCCCCAGCACATCCATAATCTCCGTTGCGCCTCCCGGTGTATTCTGCCTGCCGGAGACAGCCGTACGAATCGGCCACATCACATATCCAATCTTCTTCCCTGTCTCTCCCGCATACTGCTTCAGCGTCTCAAACAGCGCGTCGTTGCCAAAATCCTCCTGCTGCTCCAGCACAGGAAGCACACCCTTAAGAAGCTCCAGAGAATTCTCCTCGTTCGTCTTCATCTTCTTATGACAATACATCGCCGTATCATATTCCGGCACCGCCTCAAAGAAATCAATCTGCTCCCTGATATCTAAGAATGTCTCAATACGAGTCTTAATCAGCCCTGCAATCTTATGCAAATCATACTTATCCCCGACCACTTCTTCTATATACGGCTTCGCAAGCGCGAAGAACTTCTCATCCTCCATCGCCTTTAAAT
>CAOKJI010000038.1 GCA_948468495.1 uncultured Dorea sp.
CCGAGGACGGCGTGGAGAAGGTGGAGAAGTTCTTCCATTTGGAGAATCTGGCCGACCCGGAGAATTTAGAGATTCAGCATAATATTATTCTGGCTCTGCGGGCCCACAATCTGATGTTCCGGGACCAGGATTATGTGGTGAAGGATGAAGAGGTTCTGATTGTCGATGAATTTACCGGACGTATTATGCCGGGACGCCGGTATTCCGACGGACTGCATCAGGCAATCGAGGCAAAGGAGCATGTGAAGGTTAAACGGGAGAGCAAGACGCTAGCAACCATTACTTTCCAGAACTTCTTTAATAAATTTGAGAAAAAGAGCGGTATGACTGGTACGGCGCTGACAGAGGAGAAGGAGTTTCGGGAGATTTACGGTATGGACGTAATTGAGATTCCAACGAATGTGCCAGTGATTCGTAAGGATTTGAATGATGCTGTGTATAAGACTCAGAAGGAGAAATACCATGCGGTCTGCGATGAGGTAGAAAAAGCGCATGCCAAGGGACAGCCGGTACTGGTGGGTACGATTACGATTGAGGTGTCTGAACTCTTAAGCGGAATGTTAAAACGCCGGGGGATTAAGCATAATGTGCTGAATGCCAAGTTCCATGAGATGGAGGCAGAGATTGTCGCAGGCGCAGGTCAGCATGGGGCGGTAACCATTGCCACCAATATGGCGGGACGTGGTACCGACATTAAGCTGGATGATGAGGCAAAGGCAGCGGGAGGACTCAAGATTATCGGTACGGAGCGTCATGAGTCCAGACGTATTGATAACCAGTTAAGAGGACGTTCCGGGCGTCAGGGCGACCCTGGAGAATCCAGATTTTATATTTCTCTTGAGGATGATTTGATGCGTCTGTTCGGTTCCGAACGTCTGATGAGTGTGTTTAATACTCTGGGCGTGGAAGACGGAGAACAGATTGAGCATAAGATGCTTTCCGGCGCGATTGAGAAGGCGCAGGAGAAGATTGAGAATAATAACTTCGGAATCCGTAAGAACCTGCTGGAATACGACCAGGTTATGAATGAGCAGAGGGAGATTATTTACGAGGAGAGACGCCGAGTATTAGACGGCGAGAATATGAGAGAATCTATCATTCATATGATAACCGAGTTTATAGAAAATGTGGTTGACAGGAACATTTCTGCAGATGCGGAACCGGAGGACTGGGATTTGGCAGGTTTTAACGCAAATATGCGTGCGACCATTCCCATGGAGCCGGTAACCATCGAAGATGTAAGAAAGATGGATCAGAAGCAGCTCAAGCATCTGCTGAAAGAGCGGGCGGTGAAGCTGTATGAGCAGAAGGAAGCAGAATTTCCGGAGCCGGAGCATATTCGTGAGATTGAACGTGTAATTCTTTTGAAGGTAATTGATAATAAATGGATGGATCATATTGATGATATGGATCAGCTCCGGCAGGGAATCGGTCTGCAGGCTTTTGGACAGCGAGACCCGAAAGTGGAATATAAGATGATTGGTTATGATATGTTTGAAGAGATGACCAAAGGAATTTCCGCAGATACCATCCGTATGCTGTACCATGTGAAGATTGAGCAGAAGGTAGAGCGTGAAGAAGTTGCCAAAGTAACGGGAACTAATAAGGATGAGTCCGCTGTGCGGGCGCCGAAGAAGCGGGAGAATAAGAAGATTTACCCCAACGACCCCTGTCCATGCGGAAGCGGCAAGAAGTATAAGCAGTGCTGCGGACGGAAGTAGAAGTAATAATCTGCCTTCGCGGTGGGGATTGGTTTCTGGGCAGAGGCAAACAGCATCCCCTCTTACACAAAGCATTAGAGGGGCGCTTTTAACGGAAGTGAAATCCACTGCTTATGAAGACTTAGGCGCGAAGGCATTCCTGAGCGTCTTAGTCGTAGTTAGCAGTTAGTTCACTGGAGTGTTGCCCGGCTTTGTGTAAGAGGGGATGCTGTTTGCCTCTGCCCAGAAACCAATCCCCGCCTCACAGGCTGATAGATAAATTGATTAAAAAATGGAGAAAGAGGTGATAGCGTGGTTGAACTGGATCAGTACAAAGGAAATTTAAGTGCTTATGAGACGCCTCTCGCTGAAATGAGGGATTCACTTTGACATCCCGGCAAAAGAGCAGAGGATTGAGGAATTAGAGCGCAGGATGGAAGAGCCGGGCTTCTGGGATGAGCCTGAGAAGTCACAGGAGATTATGAAAGAATTAAAGGGACTCAGAGCTCAGGTGGATACCATCCGGGGCCTGTATACCAGTTATGAGGATATCGGGCTGTTGATTGAAATGGCGTATGAGGAAGAGGATGCGTCGATTCTGCCGGAGATTGAGGAAGAGCTGGCTGCATTCCGGGAAGCTTATGAGGCGCTTCGGATTCAGACCCTGTTGTCAGGGGAATATGATAAATATAGCGCTATTGTAACGCTTCACGCAGGAGCGGGCGGAACCGAGTCCTGCGACTGGGCGGCGATGCTGTACCGGATGTACAGCAGATTTGCCGAGAGAAAGGGCTTTGGCTTTCAGATGTTGGATTACTTAGAAGGGGATATTGCAGGCATAAAGGCGGTAACTTTTGAAGTCAGCGGCGAGAATGCTTACGGATATTTTAAATCCGAAAAGGGCGTGCACCGGCTGGTGCGGATATCACCCTTCAATTCGGCGGGAAAACGGCAGACGTCTTTTGCTTCCTGCGATGTAATCCCGGATATTGAGGATGACGTAGATATTGAGATTGCAGAGGATGAGCTGAAAATCGATACTTACCGGGCCAGCGGCGCGGGAGGACAGCATGTCAACAAGACCTCTTCTGCAATTCGGATTACTCATCTTCCCACCGGCATTGTGGTGCAGTGCCAGAATGAACGGTCCCAGCATCATAACCGGGATAAGGCGATGCAGATGCTGAAGGCGAAGCTGACCCTGCTCAAAGAGCAGGCGCAGGCGGAGAAGGTGTCGGATATCCGGGGAGAGATAAAAGAGATTGGGTTCGGCAACCAGATTCGTTCCTATGTGATGCATCCTTATACTATGGTGAAGGATCACCGTACCGGGGCGGAAAGCAGCAATGTAAATGCAGTGATGGACGGCGCTTTAGATCCATTTATCAATGCGTATCTGTGTCAGGAGAAACTGCCTGGAGCATTGGCTTTTTGATAGGCTGTTTCCGGCAGGCAGTTTGGGGCGGCACAGGTGGATTTTTTGCAGACTGCTGGCCGCAGAGCGAATCACAGCGTGAAAGCAGGACATAAAAAGGATAAAAGAAAGGACAAAAAAGGACGATGGTGAAAATAGCGGTACTTGGATATGGAACGGTAGGCTCGGGAGTTGTGGAGGTTATCCGTACCAATCAGGAGATTATTAATCAGAGAGTCGGAGAAGAACTGGCGGTGAAGTATGTTCTGGATTTGCGGGATTTTCCGGGAGACCCAGTGCAGGAGCTGATTACCCATGACTTTGAGGATGTGATCAATGATGAGGAAGTCAAAGTAGTCGTAGAAGTTATGGGAGGGATTGAGCCGGCCTATACCTTTGTGAAGAGATGTCTAGAGGCAGGGAAGAGTGTGGCTACCTCCAACAAAGCTCTGGTTGCGAAGCATGGCGCCGAGCTTCTTGAGATTGCAAAGTCCCGGAATGTGAATTTTCTTTTTGAGGCCAGCGTAGGCGGAGGGATTCCGATTCTTCGTCCCTTACATTCTTCGCTGACCGGAGATGTGATTGAAGAGATTGTGGGAATCCTGAATGGTACTACAAATTATATGATGACCAAAATGTTCTATGAGGGAGCCGGATATGAGGAGGTATTAAAAGAGGCGCAGGACAACGGTTTTGCAGAGCGTAATCCGGAAGCGGACGTGGAAGGATATGACGCCTGCCGCAAGATTGCGATTTTGTCTTCCATTATTTCCGGTAAACAGGTGGATTTTGAGGATATCTATTGTGAAGGAATTACGAAGATTACTGTAGAGGATATGCAGTATGCCAAGGCTATGGGCAGAACGATTAAACTTCTTGCTGCATGTAAGAGAGAGGACGATTCCTTAAGCGCTATGGTATGTCCATGTTTATTAAGCCAGGAGCACCCGCTGTTTAGTGTAAACGGCGTATTTAATTCTGTATTTGTTCATGGAAATATGCTGGGGGACGCCATGTTCTATGGAAGCGGAGCAGGGAAGCTGCCGACGGCAAGCGCTGTAGTGGGCGACGTCGTAGAGGCGGCAAAACATCTGCACTGTAATCTGGGAAATGGGTGGAGTAAGGAGAAGCTTGCGCTTAAGAAATCAGATGATGTTTCTCACAGGTTCTTTGTAAGAATGCGGGGCGACAGAGAAGCCTTTCAGGAGAAACTGGCGGCGGACTTCGGGATGCTTCAGTATGTGGTTGTACCGGAAATATCCGGGGAATTTGGATTTGTGACGGAATATATGCCGGAGAAGGTTTATCAGGAGAAAGTTTCCAGATATGGGGACGTTGTTATTAGCATGATTCGGGTGAAGGAATAGGACTATTCTATCAGGAAATTTTATATCAGGAAATGGGAGAATGTTATGAAATATATAATTTTGCTGAGCGACGGGATGGCCGGGAGACCTTTGGAGGAACTTGGAGGCCGGACGACTCTGGAGGCGGCCAGGACGCCTGTGATGGATGCTTTGGCCAAGGAAGCAGAGATTGGGACGGCTTCTATGGTGCCGGAGGGAATGGCCCCGGGAAGCGATACGGCGAATTTGTCGGTGCTGGGATATAATCCGAAGGTCTATTATACGGGGCGGTCTCCCTTAGAGGCGCTGAGTATTGGGGTTGATATGGCGGATACGGATGTTTCTTACCGCTGTAATATCGTAACCCTTACGGAAGAAGAAGGAGCTTATGAGGAACAGAAGATTCTGGACCATAGCTCAGGAGAAATTAGTACAGAGGATGCGGCGGTTCTGATTAACGCGGTGAAAGAGGGACTTTCCAGGGAAGGCTATGAGTTCTATGCGGGAACCAGTTACCGACATCTCCTGATTTGGAAGCAGGGAGAGGTGATGGAGCTTGTGCCGCCTCATGATGTGCTGACGGAGCGGATTGGCGCTTATCTGCCGGAACATCCTGTGTTCCGTGAGATGATGGAAAAGAGCTACGAGATTCTAAAGGAGCATCCGATTAATGCAGCGCGGAAGAAACAAGGGAAGAATCCTGCCAATTCTCTGTGGTTCTGGGGAGCCGGAACAAGACCTGCGCTCACTTCTTTCCGGGAGAAAACCGGTAAGCGGGGCGTGATGATTTCCGCGGTAGATTTGCTGAAGGGTATTGCTGTAGGGGCAGGTATGGATAATATTTTCGTGGAGGGCGCTAACGGCGGGCTTCACACCAACTATGAGGGTAAGGCGGACGCGGCGGTTAAGGCGCTGTTAGAAGAGGGGTATGATTTTGCCTATATTCATGTGGAGGCTCCCGACGAGATGGGACATCAGGGCGTAGTGCAGGATAAGGTTGCAGCCATTGAGTATGTGGACGGCCGGGTGCTGAGCCGGATTGTGGATGCGATGAATGCATCGGAGGAAGATTACCGGATTCTGGTATTGCCGGACCATCCTACGCCGATTTGCGTGCGGACTCATACAGGGGAGCCGGTTCCGTATCTTCTCTACGATAGTAGAACCAAACAGGATGGAATACATATATATAATGAGAAAGAGGCTGCAAAAAGCGGGCATATCTGGAAAGATGGATATCGGCTGATTGACCATCTGTTTGATGCGTAAATGCGAAAATGATGGTAACAGTTCAGGTATCTGAAGTGTTACGAATGATGAGGCAGACTGCAGCTTATAAAAATGCATTTGGAGGGCGCTATGCTGATTGTAAAGAAATTCGGCGGCAGTTCGGTTGCCGATAAGGAGAAAATATTCAATGTGGCAAATCGCTGTATTGAGGATTACAGAGCCGGGCATGATGTTGTAGTGGTGCTGTCGGCTATGGGGGATACAACGGATGAGCTGATTGCACTTGCACAGACCGTGAATGCCAGTCCGAAAAAGAGAGAACTGGATATGCTCTTAGCAACCGGGGAGCAGGTATCGGCAGCGCTGATGGCCATGGCAATGCAGAGCATGGATGTTCCGGCAGTGTCGCTGAATGCATTTCAGGTACAGATGCATTCCACTTCCAGGTATGGGAATGCCAGATTTAAGCGGATTGACACTGACAGGCTTATGCATGAGCTGGATTCAAGGAAGATTGTCATCGTAACAGGATTCCAGGGAGTCAACAAGTATGACGACCTGACTACTTTGGGAAGGGGCGGTTCCGATACGACCGCAGTTGCACTGGCGGCGGTACTCCATGCGGATTTGTGCGAGATATTTACGGATGTGGACGGCGTATATACCGCCGACCCGCGGATTGTAAAGAATGCGATGAAGTTAAAGGAAGTAACTTATGACGAGATGTTAGAGCTGGCGTCTCTGGGAGCAAAGGTTCTGCATAATCGTTCGGTAGAGATGGCGAAGAAATACGGCGTCCGGCTGGTGGTGCGCTCCAGCCTGAACCAATCGGAAGGTACGGTAATCAAGGAGAAAGCTAAGATGGAAAAAATGTTAATTACAGGTGTTGCAGCCGATACAAATACAGCGCGGATTTCCGTAATCGGAGTAGAGGATAAGCCGGGAACGGCATTTAAAATCTTCCATACGCTTGCAAGGAATCAAATTAACGTAGATATTATCTTACAGTCGGTGGGCCGCGACGGTACGAAGGATATTTCCTTTACCGTATCGGAGGATGACCTTCGGGATGCACTGCAGGTCCTGGAGGAGCATAAAGAGACGCTGACCATACAGCAGATTACTTCTAACAAGCATGTAGCGAAGATATCTGTGGTGGGCGCTGGGATGATGAGCAATCCGGGAGTAGCGGCGAAGATGTTTGAATCCATGTATAATTCCAGGGTTAATATTAATATGATAGCTACCTCTGAGATCCGGATTACGGTGCTGGTAGACGAGAAAGACGTGGATAAGGCCATGAATGCGGTTCACGACGGGTTTATTATGACGGAGTAGATGCCGGTTAAAGCCTTAGAGCGTGTAAATAGCAGATAGCAGGGCGGCTGGGAAAGGCGCTGCATAATGATGCAGAGATAAAATCTAAGACGGAAAATCTAAAAATAGATGGGAAGCTGACAATGAGCTAACCATCTATTTTATTTCATATAAATTTATCAGGCGTTGATTAACACATGCGGAAATAGTATAATGATGAGAAGAAAAATGCCGTTGTTTAAGAGGAGGTACGCTATGGGAATCTATCTGAATCCTGGTAATTTAAGTTTTCAGAGCGCTGTTAATTCTAAAATATATGTAGACAAGACCGGCCTGTTAAGCTATACAAATGCAGTGATTGATACGGAGCAGAGGGATATTTGTGTCAGCCGTCCCCGCCGGTTCGGAAAATCTATGACTGTCGGAATGCTTGCGGCATATTATGGGAAAACCTGTGATTCTGGAAAACTGTTCTGCGGAAAAGAAATTGCAAAAACAAAAGATTATGAAAAACACCTGAATCAGTATGATGTGATTCAAATGGATATTGCGGAGATTAACAGAAGAGGGGATGATACCGACGCACTGCTGAAATGCCTGAATGTGGAGATTATTGCGGAGTTGAAAGAGAGCTATCCGAATGTTTTGAATGATGATGAGAGGGATTTGCCCCATGCGCTTGCAGAAATTCAGAAAAAAACTGGGACTTCTTTTGTAGTTATCATAGATGAGTGGGATACTCTTTTTAGAGAACGAAAATATGATACAGCAGGACAGAAAAAATATATTCAGTTTTTAAGAGGGTTATTTAAGGGCGAGGCATCAAAAAAGTTTGTAAAATTGGCTTATATAACGGGAATCTTGCCGATAAAGAAATACGGAACAGAATCAGCGTTGAATAATTTTTATGAATTTACCATGGCAAATCCGAGAAATTTAACAGAATATGTAGGATTTACCGAAAAAGAAGTTCGGGAACTCTGCAGAGAACAGCATATGGATTTTGAAGAAATGGAGAGATGGTATGACGGTTATTCTTTTCGGAAAATAAAGCATATTTATAACCCCAATTCTGTAGTTCAGGCTATCATAACTCAGGACTATGACAATTACTGGAGTCAGACAGAGACTTATGAGTCGCTGAAAGAATATATCAGCTTGAATTTTGACGGATTAAAGGATGCTGTTATACAGATGCTTGCCGGGGAAAGATGTAAGGTGAATATAGATAGTTTTGGAAATGATTTGACCAGCCTTCACTGCAGGGACGATGTATTGACGCTGTTGATTCATTTGGGATATCTGGCATATGACAGAGATTCCAGAGAAGCATATATTCCAAATACAGAGGTTCGTTCTGCATTTTCCAATGCAGTATGGAAGAGTGACTGGAAACCAGTAATAGAGGCAATCCGGGCTTCAGATGGTCTTTTGAACGCTACATGGAGAATGGATGCTGATGCGGTAGCGAGAGGAATCGAAGAGGTACATCAGGCGAATAGTTCCATTCTTGCTTATTCCACAGAGAAAGGATAACAGGATGCAGAATATATTGCTTTTGGAAGACGATTATGAGTTGAATCAGGCGCTTTGCTATGCACTGAGTAAAGAAAATTATCATGTAGAAGCTGCATTTTCTATCCATGAAGCGAAAAGTAAGTTTGTGAAAAAAGTTCCGGATTTACTTCTGTTGGACGTCAATCTTCCTGACGGAGAAGGATTTGCTTTCTGTAAATGGGCAAAAGAGCAGAAAGAAATCCCGGTTATTTTTCTGACTGCCCGGGATTTGGAGGAGGATGCGCTTACCGGTTACGATTTGGGGGCGGAGGACTATGTGACCAAGCCGTTTTCCATGAAAATTTTATTGAAAAAGATTAGTATTGTCATGAAAAGGAGCGGCAGTGAGAATCCGGTTTTTGACGACGGATATCTCTGCATTGATTTAAATCAGGCGAAGGTATCTGCGGGAGGAAAGGATTGCCCGATTACGCCGACGGAGCTGCGGCTTCTGCGGGAACTCGTGGTAAATAAGGGGCAGCTCCTGACCTATCGTATCCTGCTGGAACGTCTGTGGGACGAGGGCAGCCAGTTTGTGGATAAGCATGCGCTGGCGGTGAATATCAACCGTCTGCGCAGAAAGATTGAAAATGCGGAGCATAAATATATTTCAAATGTATACGGGATGGGATACCAATGGATTGGATAATACTGATGAGCATCCTTTTGGCGCTGGGAGCGGCTGCCGCGGCCGGATGGAGGACGCATCAGCTAAAGAAAGAAGTCTGGCGGTTTGCAGCCAGAACCGAACGGGCGCTGGATGATATTTTGTCCGGAAAGGGGCTGATTGAAGAGCAGGAAGAAGTCCGGGATACTCTTTGGGGAAAGTGCAAAGAGAAGCTTTCCCAGGTTGACCGAATCTGGCGAAAGAAGGAAGAGGCAAGTCTGGCGGAAAAGAGACAGATGAAGGAATTGATTTCAGATATTTCTCATCAGACCAGGACGCCCATTGCGAATATGAAATTATATCTGGAATTTCTTCAGGAAGAAGAATTGTCAGAGAAAGGGGAGGAATTTTTAAAGAATCTGGGGAGACAGGCGGATAAGTTAGACTTTTTATTGCAGAGTATGGTAAAAATGTCCAGATTGGAGGCCGGGATTATCCAG
>CAOKJI010000039.1 GCA_948468495.1 uncultured Dorea sp.
GTGAAATTGCTGCTTACGTAGTCTTAGGAACGAAGGCATTCCTGAGTTTCTTAGATTACGTTAGCAGGGAGTTCACTGGAATGTTGTCTCGCCCTGCACCCTGTACTAAGGTTTTACGGGCAAGTCATATCCCCGCCTCCTGTGAAGCGTAACAATTTTCCAACTATTTCTTGCCTGCTGCCTTTGGCTGCGGTAAAATTCCTTCTACATCATCATGCGGACTTGCGATTACGTGTGAAGAAACCAGCTCGCCCACGCGCTTTGCAGCGGAAGCTCCTGCTTCTACGGATGCCTTCACTGCTCCAACGTCTCCGCGCACCATTACCGTTACCAGTCCGGAACCAATCTGCTCCTTGCCTGCCAGACGTACATTCGCTGCCTTTACCATTGCATCTGCCGCTTCAATTGCTCCTACCAAACCTTTTGTCTCAATCATTCCCAATGCTTCTTTTGCCATTTCATTCACCTCTTAATATTGTTATCTTTTTTCAGTTCTCATTTATCAATACTTTATCCTTACAATAAAGCCTGATACAAATCCGGATGCAGGGACGGAACTACCGTAATATTCAGAATCATTCCATCCTTTGCAAGCTGCGCTCTGGCATACTCCGTAGCTGTGGTTACGTCGCTGACTTTACCTGTTACAACTACAAATGCCTTACCGCCTAAGCCTCTTCCAAGCCGTACCTCAATCAAATCAATTGCCGCGCTCTTTACCGCATAATCCGCCGCGAGCACTGCGCTGGCCAGGGAAAAGGTCTCTATCACTCCCACAGATTCTCTCTGCTCTGGAGCGGAAGTTCTCATAATTGCAGGTATTACCTCTTTGTCAACGCTTGGAATCATCAGCGTGTCAACCACTTTGTCTCTGCCTTCTGACTGTCCTGCCGCTACGGCGGTTTCTACACTGGAGGTATCTCCTGCCACAATTACGATAAATTTACCCGGGCATGTTGGCTGGGCCACAACCAAATCTACATTGGCCGCCTTAAGCATCACATCCCCAGCAACTACTCCGGCTGCTACACTATTTAACTCTACAGCACCTATTGATACTCCCATGATTCACTCCTTACGCTTCCATAATATCGATATAGTCCTTACTTACTGTTACAACGCGGCCGCTTATGGAGGCATGAACGTTCGCCCCAAGAGCGCCTTCTGGAATCTGCCCGATGCACTGTCCTTCTCTCACCATATCGCCCTCGGAGACATTCGCCTCGCAGGGGGCCCCAATATGCTGTTTCAGCATAATTCTTACAGCTCTCGGCGCATCATAGGAATCCACATAGGGAACTTCCCTGTCGTAATCGGCCAGTCCCGTTCTCTGAATGACTCTCTTAGACGGAACTTTTGTATCTTCCCGGAACAGATTCACAGGTCCGGGTTCCCGACTTGCCTTTATCTTCTTCGCCAGCAGCTCCGTACGCATTCTGGAAATAAATCTGCTGGGACTTAAGCCCATATTACAGCCTACATAAGTGCAGAGCCCACAGTTACAGCATCCAAGCGCCGCGTTTCCGTCTACCAGCACTCCCGCATTGCTAAATGTCAGCGCCTGCATCACCTTATGCGGCTGAACTCCAAGACCAAGGCTGCTTCTGGGGCACACCAGCGTACAGTAATTACACTGACAGCATGCCGCCTTCGCCACTTTCAGTTCCTGCTCCAGACTGGACGTCTTTTTCCGAACCAGCTCATGATTCGCGGGAAGTACAATCACTCCATTCGTCGTCTTCGTCACAAATTCAGCCTTGACGTCCGCTGCCGCCCGTCCCATCAAAGGACCTCCGATAATCACTGTGTAATCCCCGCAGGTAACTCCGCCCGCCAAATCCAACAGATAGGCGATGGATGTTCCGATAGGGACCGTAACCGTAAGCGGCGAGTGCACTTCTCCGGTTATCGTAACATTTCGCCGGGTTACCGGAATGCTCTCCATAGCCTCAGCCACATGGTATGCAGTCTGTGCGTTGACCACCACGCATCCGGCCTCAATCGGAAGCTTGCCCACCGGAATCACACGCCCGGTCACCTCGTAGATAATCTGCTGCTCGTCGCCTGCCGGATAATAGTTCTCCAGCAGATGAACGGACAGTCCTTCTTTGCCGGATACTGCGCTTTCCAGGGCTTTTACCGCCGCCTTATTTTTGTATTTCACCGCAAGAACCCCGTATTTTGCCCCGGTACAGTCCTTCACAGCCTGCAGGCCCTCCACAATCTTTGCCCCATGCCGCTCCATCAGGTATTTGTCCGATTTAATCAGCGGCTCGCACTCCGCGCAGTTTACAATCACATATTCTGCTTCACAGGCAATTTTTACATGGGTAGGAAACCCCGCGCCGCCGGCGCCTGCTACGCCGGCCTGTTTTATTTTTTCTAAAATCAGTTCGTTCATAACCAACCTCTTAAACGATTCTGAATGAGCCGGAAAGGGTGCATCTGCGTGATCTTGTAAAATTCTTTGCCGATGTCAGGCCCTCTCCCGTCGGCGTTGCAATGGAAAGCGTGGTATATCCTTCGCCGTCGATTGCAAGTCCCGCATAGGACGGCGCATTCTTTACAAAAATGGTGGTATCAATAGCCCGACCCATTTTTGTCAGGTTATCCACATTCTTGGAATGCATCATAGCCGTATGATGGCATCCGTTTTCCGCAACTACAGCCTTTTCAATTGCTTCATCCACTGTCGCTACTCTGGTTACCGGCACAACCGGCATCAGCATTTCCGTCATCACCAGCGGGTGTTCAAAAGGAACGTCGCAGATGACTACCTTCGCGTCTCCGCCTCCGTAAATACCGGATTCTTTTAAAATATAGGAAGCATTCCGGCCTACGAAATTCTTATTTGGAGCCCATTTGCCGTCTTTGGTCTTCACCATAACGGTAGCGCAGACCTTTTCAATCTCAACGCCGTTCAAAAGATACGCGCCGTTCTTTACCATTTCACGAATCAATTCATCCGCCACAGAATTTTCAACAATAATTTCTTTTTCTGCAATGCATAAGATGCAGTTCTCGTAACTTGCGCCTTTGACAATATCCGCCGCCGCTTTCGGAATATCCGCGGTTGCGTCTACCACCACCGGCGGATTCCCCGGACCCGCTGCGATACATCTCTTGCCGGTCTTCATGGCGACTCTGACTACGCCCTCTCCTCCGGTTACCGTCAGAAGACGAATCCGGGGATGATTCATAATCACCGCGCTGGTATCCATCGTCGGCTCTTTCGGCGCGCACAACAGATTTGCCGGGCCGCCTGCCGCTATGATTGCCTGATTCATAAACTGGATGGTCTTACTGGACGCTCTTTTTGCTCCCGGATGGGGGTTAAATACCACCGCATTCCCCGCCGCTATCATTCCGATACCATTATTGATAACCGTAGCGGTGGGATTGGTGGAAGGAGTAATTGCTCCGATTACACCGAAAGGCGCCATCTCGGTAAGCATTAAACCGTCGTCCCCTGTCTTGGCAATCGTAGTAAGATCCTCCGTACCCGGAGTCTTATTGGCTGCAAGCAGGTTTTTCACAATCTTATCTTCCACATGCCCGTATCCCGTCTCCTCATGGGCAAGCTTTGCCAGCTCTTCTGCGTGGTCTCTTGCCGCCTGCCGCATGGCGGAGATAAATTTTTCTCTGTCGGCAAGGCTGAAATTCACCAGTTTCTTCTGTGCCGCAAGCGCCGCCTCAATGGCTGCCTCAGCCGTATCAAACAGCCCGAAGTCCCCTTCCGGCGCGCCTGCATATACGGAAACTTCCGCTCTGCCTGTCATTCCTCGTCCCAGCTCGCTCTGTACTTCATTGATATACCGCGAGATATCTGAACTGGAAATCCCCATAACTATCCCTCCAATCTTACGAACTTTGCACTCCCAAATTCATTCCCATCCTCTGCGTCAAGCGCGGAAGACTGGCTGAATGATTACGCTGGAAATACAAAATCCTGATATAAATACTAATTTTCACTTACAATCCGCTGTTTCTACCGGCTGCGGCCCCTGTTGCGGACCCACAGGCATTCACTCCCGGATAATAGTGACGCCCCGCTCTCTGGCTTTGTCGGCGGCAAGAGGCGTGATTACAGCCGCCTTCGCGGCCCGTATCAAACGTTCTCCTCTCTGGTAAGCCCGCTCCACCTCTTCTTCCGTCACGAGGGTAAGGGTTCCTCCTTCTCCTGCCGGAAGAAATTCGCCAAAACCTGGCAGGAGCCCTGGAAACGAAATTCCCATATCCTGCAAATCTTCCTTCAGCTCTCTGGTTATCCTGCCAAACGCACCCTGCCGGGCCGAATGGATATCATAAGGGAGTCTTACGATTACCGGCTTTTCCGACAGCAGGAAATATATGGAAATTTTGGAAAATAAGTCCGTTTCTCTTCCTTCCTTCAGCGCTCTCAGCATATCCAGAGAAGGGTCGTAAATCTCCACTTTCTCATATGCCGTAAGCCCGTTCAGAATATAACTGACGTCTCTCTTATCATAGATGTAAAATAATCTGCATCCGGTAATATTCAGGGCTTCCAGCCCTTCCTCCGCCAGAAGGAAATCCACAGATTCCAGTTCTCCATACAACTCAAATTCCGCAAGCAGCTCCTGGAAACCTACCGGAAACCTGGGAACAAGAAACAGCTCTTTTCTTCTTTCCAGTCCAAGCTCTCTCTTGCGCAGATAGTAAGTAATTACTCGTCGGACTGCCTCTCTGATTTCACTCTTGCTGAATTTTGCTCCCATCAAACCTCACTCGCCAATCTGATAATCTCCTTGAAGCTGTCTGCTCTAAGGCTCGCCCCGCCAATCAGGAACCCGTTCACATATTCTACGGAAGCAATATCCCTTACATTCCCGGCATTGACGCTTCCGCCGTACAGGATGCGGATCTTTTCTTCCGGAACGCCGTAACCTGCAAGAAGCTGATGGATGTATGCATGGGTCCCGGCAATCTCCTTCAGCGTAGGAATCACGCCTGTGCCGATGGCCCATACCGGTTCATAGGCAATCAGGCAGTCCTTCATTCGTTCCTTTAGTTCCGCGTAAACCGCGTCAAGCTGGTCTCTTAGAACCTGCTCATACCGACGGCTTTTGCGTTCTTCCAGAGTTTCGCCGATACAAATCATCGGCGTAATCTGGTGTTCCAATGCTGCTTTCGCCTTCTTCGCAACTATTTCCGAAGTATCGCCGTAATAACTTCTCCTCTCGGAATGTCCCGCCAGCGTCAGGGGACAGCCCATATCGCCAAGCATCCCGGCGCTGACCTCTCCCGTATAGGCTCCCTTTTCTTCCTTCGCCACATCCTGCGCGCCATAGGCGATTCTGTCGTAGCGAAGCATATCCCTGAACAGATATAAATACGGATACGGCGGAAAAATCATTACCCGGATATGCTCCGCTATATCGGCGCCCTTCATCTCTTCAAGAAATTTTCTCGTCTCTTTGTCGGTCATATTCATCTTCCAGTTAGCCGCTACAATATACTCTTTCTTTCGAGCCGCTCCTGTATCCATTCCCAAATCCTGAAGATGACGTCTCACCAACAGCTCAATATCATTTCTGTCTATCACTTTACTCATTTTCGCTCATCCATTCCGTTGGGATAGAACATAATCTTGTTGTAAACCAGTTTCCTCTCGTCAATCTGTTTGAAAATTCCCGGAAGCTCGGACAGCTCTAACCGGTGGGAAATCAGCAGATCCGGATTGAAGCCCTTCTCATTCATCAGCTTCGCAGCTTCCGTCCACTCGAATCCCGGATATGGATTCGAGAACGAATTCCAGCTTCCAATAACGCTAATCTGGAATCTCTGAATCTGGTCCACCGCCTTTTCCGAAAGCTCCAGCGGCTTATGAGAAATTCCAAGATATACGACTCTTCCCATCTTACCTGTTCCAAGAATTGCCTGATGCTGACAAATCGGCGCTCCGGACATTTCCAGTGAAAGGGTAACGCCTTTGCCGTCTGTATATTCCTTAATCTTATCCACCGGATTTTCCTTCATGGAATTAATCGTCAGTGTAGCGCCACACTTCGCCGCATCCTCTAATTTTCCGTCATCTATATCAACTGCTACGATTTTTTCGCATCCCAGATATTTTGCATACTGAATTGCGAAAAGTCCGATTGCTCCAAGACCATATACCGCAACCGTATCTTTTCCATTTCCTTCTGCGCGGAGATAAGCATGAATCGCATTAGCAGCCGGGTCGATGGTTGCGCCCCAGTCATACGGCGTATCCTCATCCAGACGAAGCAGACACTCTTCCTTTACTGCAAGATACTGTGCATATGCGCCGTCATTGCGGGAACCATAGTATTTGTAATCCTCGCAGAGAGAATAGATTCCTTTCTTACACCACTCACATTCGTTGCAGGGAAGCAGCGGCGCCGCGCTTGCCTTATCTCCCACTTTCCAGTCCTTTACGTCTTTCCCAACTTCTACGATACGTCCGGCGAACTCGTGTCCGGGAATAATCGGAAGCGTATGCGGTCCTGATACAAGGATTCTTGGAATATCCGAACCACAAACTCCAACCGCCATAATCTGAAGTAATACTTCATCATCCTTCGGCGTTGGTTTCTCTACATCCACATAATGCAACTCTTTGATTGCTGTCATCTGTACGGCTTTCATACTTAATCTACCTTTCTACTATTTTTTATTAAATTCAGCCGGGTCATAATAATCCATGTCCACAGCCCATTTATCCAATTTTTTCAAAAACTTTTCATCTTCCGTCACTACTTTTATCGGCTTATTATAATTAATTGCCATCAGCCCGAGAATGGATTTGGCATCCGCAATCTGGCCGTCCTCTGTATGAACACCGATATCGCTTATACTTTCGCTTGCAAGCTTCATAAATTGCTTCAAATCATCCAATACTGTAATTTCAATCAATCTTACCATACGCGCTGCACACACCCTTCCTTCCGGGGCCGTCTGCCAGCCGCCCGCTCTGTATAAGGTATACCGGGAAGTCTGATATATAAGGCAAGGCATTCAGAGACGTTCTTAATGGAAATGAAATCCACTGCTTGCCTCCAGAACCTGCCACCGGCAGCTTCTTCCGGATGCTCTGGCAATGGAGACTTGGAAGCAAAGGCATCCTCAGGCTTCTTAGTCTCCGTTAGCAGTTAGTTCACTGGAATGTTGTCTCGCCTTGCTTTATGTATCAGACTTCCCGGTATGCCTTATACAGAGCGGGCGGCGTCTCACACACCGCCCACCTTTTTAGAATAGAATTAATCCGAATGATTCGTTATGTTTCTATTATTTCATTTCAGCAAAGTCGCCGTCTCCAACATAATCTGCAACGTTATCTTTATTGATGAGGCCTGTTCCTGCATCTACTTCTGTCTCAACGCTCTCGCCCTTAATCAGCTTGATTGCGGTATCAATACCAACGCGAAGCTCTGTAGCAGGGTCGTTCATGGTTGTACATACATATTTGCCTTCTTCAATCATCTTAACTGCTTCCATCAGTCCGTCAACGCCGCATACCTTAACGTCTGTAAGATTCTTCTCTGCACAAACCTGAGCTGCGCCAACAGCCATGTCGTCATTATGTCCGTAAATAGCTACAACGCCGTCATTTGCCTGAAGAAGATCCTGTGTTGCTGTAACAGCCTTAGCTCTTGCATAATCACAGTTTACAGACTGAACAATCTCAATCCCTGCAACATCCTTGAATACAGACTCAAAACCGTCTCTTCTTGCCATCATAACCTGGTCGCCTGCTGTTCCCTGGATTTCAAGAATCTTTCCAGATGCCTTATCTGCGCCGCCAAGTTCTTCTAACAGACACTCGCCTACCATACGTCCCATCTCTTCGTTGTCACGTACGATTGCTGCGGTAAAGCCGCCTGCTGCCAGACGGTCAACAGTTACAACCGGAATCCCTGCCTCTTCGCATGCTGCAAATGCAGTAGCGCAGCCCTCAGAGTTAACCGGATTTACAATCAGACACTGAATACCGCTCTGAATCATATCGTTGATGTCATTGGTCTGCTTAGTAACGTCTTCATTCGCGTCTGCAAAGCTCAGATCGATTCCAAGCTCTTTTGCATATGCCGAAGCTGTGTCAGCCATTGTGGTATAGAACGGAGATGCCATTGTTGCCTGTGAGAAACCAATCTTATATGTCTCGCCGTCTCCCGCGTCGCCTGCGTCTTCTGTCTCGCCTGCATCTTCTGTCTGAGCGTCATCTGCCGGCTCGTCGCTTCCACCAGAACATCCCATCAGCATTGTTCCAATCAATGCCACGCACATCAACATGCTCACTACTTTTCTTTTCATACTTTTTCCTCCTTTAAAGAATGATAATTTATTTCTGCAAGGCTTTTGCCCATTGCATTCTGTGAACCGTAACTCTTATTAAAAACTAATCTTTCTTAATAGAAACCGCTTTGTTCAGCAGCAGAGCGATAATGATAATCGCGCCCTTCGCAATCTGCTGATAGAATGAAGAAATACCAACCAGATTGAATATATTGGTAATAATCTGAAGCAGTACAACGCCTCCGAATGTACCGACTACATTGCTGATACCGCCTGCAAGACTGGCGCCTCCGATAACGGACGCCGCAATCGCGTCAAGCTCATATCCGTTACATGCTGTCGGCTGTCCTGTGGAAAGGTAGGATGCTGTCAGCACTCCTGCAAATCCCGCAAGAGCTGCACACATCACATAAGCGATGGTGTAATTGCGCATAACCTTGATACCGGAAAGCCCTGCGGCTTCTTTGTTGCCGCCGATTGCATAAAGGCTTCTTCCATATGTGGTATACTTCATCATCAGGAAGATTAACGCGGTAAGGCCAATCCAGATTAATCCGGCAATCGGAATCATATTCGCAACCTTCCCGCCGCCAACCACATGGAAACTCTCGCTCAGGCCGAAAATCGGAGAACCCTTTGTAACCAACAGGGATGCTCCTCTGGCAATCTGCAGCATAGCCATGGTTGTAATGAAATCCGGCAGGCCGCATTTTGCAATCAGCACTCCTGTCACAAGGCCCATTACCGCTCCCACTGCGACCCCCGCAACAATCGATACGAAGATATTGGTTCCGTTTCCTACCATAATGGAAGTAATCATTCCGGAAAATGCCGCGACGCCTCCCACTGACAAATCAATACCGCCAAGGGTGATTACAATCGTCATACCGATTGCGATAATCCCCGGAATCGCACATTGCTGCATCATGTTCAGCATGTTATTCAGTTTCAAAAAGTTCGGTGACAAAACTGACGAGATTACGATAAATACCAGCAGCAGCACCAACAAGTTATATTTCTTCAAAAACTCTCCAGCGTTAAATTTCTTCATTTACTCATTCCTCCCTGTAAGCGATGCCTGCAAAATCTTATCTGACTCGAAGCTTCCCTTCTCTGCAGTCATAATCTGCTTGCCATCATACATAACCATAATGTTGTCACACACCGTCAGCAGCTCGTCGAGCTCTGAGGAAATTACAATCACGCTCTTCCCCTCTTCCTTTGCCAGACGTGTGATAATCTTATATATTTCGCTTTTTACCATAACGTCGATTCCCTGGGTAGGTTCATCAATAATCAGGATATCGCTGTCTTGTGCCAGCCACTTGGCAAAGAT
>CAOKJI010000040.1 GCA_948468495.1 uncultured Dorea sp.
CCCTGATAGCAGATTTTAGCGCTGCGGATGGTTCCTTCTCCTGCATAATGGGTGAAATATCCGGCCCGGTATTTTTCCTGAATCAAGAAGGGATAGGACGCGTCCTGCACATGCTTCGTCCCGATTCCCACCTCCCATTTCAGCTTCGCCGCATAGGGGCGCAAATCGAAAATTGCTCCGCCCTCATCCATATTAACGCCGGCCCGCATGTAGGGGTCGGTATACCAGAACAACTGCTTATCAGAGCCATAGAGGATATCCCTCCACAGAGCGCACTCCGGCTCGGTATAATGCTTCTTCTTCCGGTAATAGGCCGCAAATTCGGACATAGTCATGTCAATAAGCTTCCCTTCCTTTTTCAAATCGCCGTAATACTTACAGCCGTCGGAATAGGATTTTAAGAGCAGCTCATAGGGGGCTTCCCAGCGTCCCATCTTATTCATCCAGCCGGGTCCTACAAACATCATATTATAAGCATAACCGTTATTATACTTCTCCTGCGCCCGGTACTGATCAATTAAGTTATACAAATATGGGTATTCCCATGTTTTGGAATCATAAATCATCCCCCGCAGCACGTTCTGCGGATGGGTTCCAAAATTCGAGCCGTTGCCGTCATAGCAGGCCAGCAAATCTCTGGAAAGATGAGGAATCGCTACAATCCCGGAATCCTCAGCCTCATTGGCCGCCGGCGCATGGGTGTTCTGCTTTGACGGAATCCAGGGAGCCCATGGGCCGCCGTCAAATAACGTATACCAGGAATTATTACAGGTATGGTAAGCTTTCGGCCCCTCTTCCCAGCAGGTAGCAATGGCGCATTTCACCATAGGATACTTCGCTTTGATATAATTGGTCAGTTCTGCATCCATATAATAAGAGCCGGTAGATTCCGGGTAGAAACCGAACCGCTCATAAAACTTGGCAAATACGTCGTCCACAATCGTCTTCTTATCTTCCATCGAAAACATCCAGATACAGAAATCCTTCGTCTGATACTTATCCCGGAACTGCTCGCAGGGAAGCCCAAGGAGCGACAAAGCAATCTCGTCCCCGTATTTCTTATGATCTTCCTTCGCAATCTGCACCGCCTCATCGTTAAAAAGCGCCGCATAGGTCATATGGATGGTAACCTTCAGTCCGTTCTCATGCGCAAGTCTCTGCTGCGTCCTGAAAATGTCCAGTGATTCGGTCAAAAGCTTCTTATCACCGATATCCTCTTCCTTACCATGACCGGTAACCGTAGCCGAGTACTCCGGTACCATCTCCGGTCTGTGAATGACGTTCAGAATAAATTCACCCATTCCTTTTGTCTCCTTCCTTCTATTAAAAATTGAAACATTGATTTTCCTTCTATGTAAAGCGTCTCAGTAATGCTCTGCCTCCCGCGATATAACCTTCCGGGAGGGCCAGACGCCCTGTGAATTACATAAAAATCCGGCACCCCAGCACAAATGACTGTAAGGGATGCCGGACAACTCTTCTTATCATTTATTGTTCGTCAGTGAAGAAGCCGCCGTCTCTCTTCCTCTTATCACATAGGATACTTCTACTTCACCGCGCCTGTAATACCTTCTGCGAACTGTTTCTGCAATACGAAGAATACAATCATTGTAGGAACCGAGCAGAATAATACGCCCAACATCAGAAGACCGTAGTCTGTGGTGTAGCCCGCCGCCATATTGGCAATCAGCATCGGCATCGTCTGCGCATTGGTATCCGTCATAATTACCTTCGGCCACAGGTATGCATTCCATGCATTCATGAAGGTAATAACCGCTGCCGCCGCATAAGTAGACTTCATCATCGGCATATACATGCGGAAGAAAATCTGAATCTCTGTCAATCCGTCTATACGAGCCGCTTCCATAACGTCAATCGGGAAGTTTCTGGAATTCTGACGGAACATCATAATCAGAAACGGCGTGGAAATTGCGGGAAGGATAAAGCCCCATACGGTATTCAGCATATTCATGCCCGCAATCATTTTAAACAGAGGAATCATCGTTGCAACTCCCGGAATCATCATGGCAAGGAGCAGGACGGTAAATACCATATCCTTCTTCTTATCATGGTAAAGCTCAAAACCAAATCCTGCCAGCGAACAAATCAGCAGCGCAATCACCGTCTGCACGACTGCATACAGGAAGGAATTTCCCATAGCTCCCCACAGATTCTGCCCCCCGATTAGGTTCTGGAAATTCACTCCCAGATTACCGCCCGGCAGAATCCTCCCCTGGGCGACATCAAAGGATGTATTGGTAGCCGCAGAAATCATCCAGTAGAATGGGAATACCGAAATAAATGATACAATTGCCAGGAAAATATATGTCGGAATTAACCGGCGCTGAATCATACTTCTGTTCTTTTTCTCAGTCACGCGTATCACCTACTTTCATATTAATTAATGCCAGAATACCTACCATGATAAATACAAAGAATGCCATGGCTGTCGCATACCCAAAGTTCGCAACGCTGGTACCGAAGGTATTGTTGTAAATATAATGGGACATGGTAATGGTTGAGAATGCCGGCCCGCCGTTGGTTAAGTTGATGGACTCGTCAAACAACTGTAAAGTACCGTTAATCGACATGATAAAGGTCATGATAATCGTCGGCTTTAAGAGCGGTACGGTAATTCCCCAGAAAGTCTTCCATCCGTTGGCTCCGTCAATCTTGGCTGCTTCGTATACGGAATACTCAATGTTCTGCAAGCCAGCCAGATAGAATACCATATTATATCCGGTCCATCTCCAAATCAGAGCAATGATGATAACCGCTTTCGCGCTTGCCGCATTTCCCAGGAAATTATAATTCTCGGATAAAATACCAATATTTACCAGAATCGTATTAATTAATCCTTCTGTTGCAAATAAGGATTTAAAAATCAGGGAATAAGAAACCAGCGCTGTCGCACAGGGAAGAAATACGCATGTACGGAAAAATCCCTTCAGTTTCAAATCCTTGTTATTCAGTAACTGAGCCAGTAAAATGGCCAGTACCAGCATAATCGGCACCTGAATCGCCAGATACAGGAAGGTGTTGCCTACGGAGCGTAAGAAAAGCTGATCCGCAAACATTCTGGTATAGTTATAAAAAATCGGGCTTGCCCACTCCATATTCGCACTGGAACCAGTTTTTAATGAAGTGATAAACGCGCTAATCATCGGCCAGAAGCTCATAACGGCAATCATCAGAGTTGCCGGAGCCAGGAATATCCAGCCGGCTCTTGACTGCTTCTCAAGCAGGCTCATTCCTTTTTTCTTTTCCACTAGAATTCCCCCTTCTCAACAGAAAAGGGAAAACGGCAAACCGTTTTCCCCGTTCATTTTTTTTATTTTTATTTTGTCGAAATTAGTTGCCCATCTCGAAGTTCAGCTGATCTTCCGCACCCTTAAGCTCTTCGTCAATGTCGCCGCCATTTACGATATTAATAACAGCAGCGCCGAGCTTCTCACGACAGGTGTAGTGGTATGGACTCTGCTCGATTGTCTGTACGTGAGATCCCATCTCAGAAATCTCTGCGTAAATCGGAGTATTGTTGAAGAACTCTACGCCCTCATTGTAAACCTCAGACTCGCCTGCAGGAATGTAGGTAGAAACAACGCCGCCATCCTTCAGTGCATTGTCATAGGTAACAGTACTCTTACCAAATGTGTAAGCAAGGAAATCTTTTGCAAGATCTGTCTTCTTGCAGTTAGCTGTAATGTACAGGGAAGAACCGCCGTTAGAAGCGTATCCGTCTCCGCCTTCCAGTGTAGGCATAGTTGTAATCTCCCATTTTCCGCTGTTAGCCTCTACAGCCTGAATGGTAGGAATAATCCAGTTACCGTTCATAACGCCTGCAACCTGATCGCCCTGGATTGCCTTATCTGTGTAATCTGACCAGCTGTTTGGAAGAAGAAGGATCTCTTCATTTACCATCTCTACTACCAGCTCAACGATCTCTTTGAGCTTGTCATTTCCTACGATAAACGGCTTGCCGTCCTTGAACTGGGAAACGCCCTCAGCCTGCAGCATCATGTACATCAAATCGTTGCCGTCGCTGTTCATGCAAAGAAGAGCCTTGCCTGTCTTCTCCTTAACTGCCTTGCCGACTTCGATAAACTTCTCCCATGTGATGCCCTTCATGTCGTCCATTTTATAACCTGCCTCGTCCAGAAGGTCTACGCGATAAGCCATAATAACTGTACCGCCGTCTACCGGAACGCCGTAGTGTACGCCGTCGATGGTAGAGTAGTCAAGCTTCTCTGCATAGAAGTCATCCCAGTTGATGTCGATGTCATCCACGTTCTGCCATGCATCCGGATAATCCGCTACATACTTCTGAATCCAGTGATCCTGGAACAGAACCATATCCGGCAGAGTCTCGTACTTGCCTGAGGAAGCTGCTGTGGTAATAGCGGTCTCAACGTCCTGTGAGCCGCCCTGCTCTTTGATATCAAGAACAAAGTCTGAATTAACATTCTCCTTGTAGTCAGCCGCTGCTGCCTCAAGAGCCGGAATGTTGAAGTTCGGATCCCACGCTGCAACGGTCAGTGTGTTCTCGTCATCACTTGTACCCATCTCAGCAGCGCCTGCATCCCCGCCGTCACCTGCGTCGTCCCCACCGGTGCTTCCGCCACCGCCGCATGCAGCCAGGGAAAGAACCATGGTACCTGCAAGCAGCATTGAAATAAGTTTCTTTTTCATTCTCTATGTCCTCCTTTTTTTATCAGTTTATTCAGAAAGGCTTTTACTTATTGTGCAATATGTATAGCTTTTCCCCTTTCCGCCACTGATTTTCTATGTATAATTATACTTATTTCTCTTTTTCATTGTGTTTATATTCAATCAAAAAACAGGCATTTTCAACCAAGTTGTTCAATTATGCACAAAGACTTTCTGAGGATTTATGCGTTTCATTGCCTGGAGCATATCCTCAGGAAGATCCAGAAGCAGTTTAATCTTTCTCTGGTTTTCTGTAATAATCATCGTATAATAAGGGACGTCCGGCTCATAGGAAGTATAGTCATATTTGGGAAGTCTCTCCGTACCACCTTTTAACCGGTACTTTGCCACTGCTTCATGCCAGTTAGGCGCAACCACCTCCAGATTCTTCAAATCCAGCTCATGTTCCTCCCGGCGCCGGCGTCTTCCATGAATGACCGCAATTGTAAAGTTTGTTCCATCCATGACATATTCATAATCCTTTACACTGTTTGCCTCATAGATGAAATACATACCCGCTGTCAGAAGCGCCAGAAGCATCATCCCCCTATCCAGCAGAATACCCGACAAAAGAAACAGCACGCACATGACAATCATCGTCTTTGACAGAATCTTTGTAGACGTCTTTATCCGCCGGTGAACCTGCTTTACCATCTTGTAATTCATCATCTCTTACCATCCTTTCAATGCACTGATTTTAAAGTCTAACATCTGACCCGCGTAGTTTTCCGGAGAGCGCTTCCATTGATAAGGCGTCTTATCCAGCATCCGCTTAAAATTCCGGTTAAATGTGGACACATTGCCGTATCCCACCCGGTAAGCGACCTCTTCCATCGTGGCGTGGCTCTTAAGAAGCAGATTGCTTGCCTCATGGATTCGGACTACATTCACATAATCATTGGGCGTCATATTCATGCATTCCTGAAATATCCTCCGAAAATGGCTTTCGCTGATATTGCACTCATCCGCCAAATCCCGGATTCGGATTTCTTCGTTATAATGCTGCTTTACATAGGCAAGAGCCGGCGCGACCTGAAAGCTTCTGGGACTTTTCCTTGGCATTTCCCCCCGCACATTATGAATCCTTAAGAGTTCCACTACAAAAGACTGTAGAAGCCCTTTTAGTTTCTCCTTATACATATAGGCCTTCCGCTCACACTCCTCTCGGATTTCCATGATTGTCCGGCTGATCTTCTCATGTTCCTGCCGATGAAAAAATAGCGGGGACCCATATAATATATTTAGAAGATATTCTGTATTCAGCTTGCTGAAAGACAGCTCTTTCATCTCCTGAATCACGCTGTCCAAATCAAAATACATCCACTCCCAGTACGCGATTGTCCCCGGAACTGTCATATTATTATGCGGATAATTGGGCGGAACAATTGCGATACATCCTTCCCCAAAGGTTTTGACAGAATCCTTCCATATACATTCCCCCTCTCCCTCGTAGCAGATACCGATTTCCATATAATTATGAAAATGCAAATCCGAAACATCATTCCCGTAGGGCCTCCTCCACTCTTCCCCCAAAAGCGCAAGCACCTGCTCATTTGCTCCCATTTCATAATATCTGAACTGCAGCTTTGGTTTTTTCTTTGCCATAATGCATCTCCTCCGCCTTAAGACTGCATTCCCCGATACTCTGAAGGCGTACAGCTCTTATATTTTTTAAATACCTTTGAAAAATACAGATTATCCTCAAATCCAACCGAATGTGCAATACTTCCCACCGGAAGGTCCGTCTGATTCAGAAGCTGACAAGCCTGTCCAATCCGATATTGCAGCAGATATTCCTTGGGCGACTGATTCAGCATCCCCTGAAACAGACGGAACAGATAGCTTCTGCTAACGCCTGTATAATCAGCCACATCCTCTACCGATATCGGATAGGAATACTGCTCGGCAATGTACTGTTTTGCCCGTTCCACGTAGTCTGCCTGCAGATTTGCAGGCCTTTTCTCCCCCTTCGTATGTTTCATCAAAAATCCCATCAGGGAATATACGGCCCCTGTCATTGACACTGCATCCTGAAAGGTATTGCCGTTGGCCTCATAGACAGCCCGAATCTTCTCAAATAATTCTTCGCTGATGTCCGACTGGTTCAGCACCGGATGCTCTCTTGAAAAATCTGTATTTGCAATCATGGAATAAGCGTCATTTCCCGCGAATCCTACCCATGCGTATTCCCAGGGCTCCTGTCTGTCGGCCTGATAACTGGATTCCACCTGTGGAAACAGCAAAAAAGTATCCCCAGACTTTAAGTGATATTCCTTTCCTCCCATTCTGTAACAACCCCGGCCGCAGATAATATGGTGAAGCAGGTAATGATCCCGCACTCCGGGCCCCCATTGATAACCAGGGTGACACTTTTCATAACCTGTATTGTAGACAGAGAGGGAATTTAACTGCCTGTCTGACGCATAGTAGGCATATCTGTATGTATCTGACATCGGACGTCTCCTTATTTGCATAAAATATAGAAATGCTCATTCCTGCCAAAAAGAAAGCAAGACAAACATTTCATTTCCGAATTGTATACAGTACCGGAACAAGTCTGTAACTATGATATAATTCCCTGTGGAACTGCCTGAAAAGGTCGCTGTTAGAACATGCTATAAAGAGAAAAAACAGACTGTGCAAAGCGGGCCCTGCCGGATACGAAATCACATAACCCCTGGCACAACCTCTATATCGTGCAATATCTATAGATATCGGACCCATTCCTTTTCCACTAATTCTATACGTGTGATTATACTGATTTTTTTCTTCTATTGTGTTCATATTCAATCCAAAAACAGGCATTTTCAACCAATATGCTCAAATATGCACAAAACTTTTTTATGAATTTATCTGCTTTATACTCTGGAACATATTTCATTTTCATTAGATGAACCCCTCTTTTATCATTGAAACAGGACTATTTTATGCAACATTTTTCCATGTTTTTGCATCTATTTTATATTGCATATTTTTCGGGACAATCACATAATGGAACTAACAATATGAATGGAAAGAAATTAGGACGGAATCCATCCTGCCAGACAGGACAGATTCCGCAGGAGGTTAGCTATGTTTGACTACAGCAAAATCAAAAACGTTACATTCTACAAAGAAAATGTAATGCCGGCGCATTCCGACCATGTATACTTCCCGGATGAAGAGTCTTTGAGAGCCGGGGAGAATCCGTTCCGCTATTCCTTAAACGGTATATGGAAATTCTCTTATGGAAGGAATCTGGACGAGACAATAAAGGGCTTTGAGCAGGCGGACTATAATTGTAAGAACTGGAGCGACATCCGGGTACCCGCCCACATTCAGATGGAGGGATATGATGTTCCGGCATACGTGAATACCCAGTATCCCTGGGATGGCCGGGAAGATATCTGGGCCGGAGAAATTCCCACTGAATTTAATCCTGTCGCCAGCTATGTGAAATATTTTCACGTACCGGAACAGATGAAAGGACAGGCGTTATACATCTCCTTCCAGGGCGTGGAAAGCGGTATGGCGCTGTGGCTGAACGGACAATACGTGGGCTACAGCGAAGACAGCTTTACTCCCTCTGACTTTGATTTGACGCCTTATCTGACGGAAGGTGAGAATAAGTTAGCCCTGCAGGTCTATAAGTGGACCAGCGGAAGCTGGGCGGAAGATCAGGACTTTTACCGTTTCTCCGGGATTTTCCGGGATGTATATTTATACACAAAGCCCGCAGTGCATATCGAAGATTTGAAGATTCAGGCGCTTCTTGATGATACTTATACAAAGAGTACGCTAAAAATCAATGTAAAATCCCAGGGACGCGGATTCGTGCGGATGATTCTCTCTGAGATGCCGCTGTACCGTTTTCCGGGAAGCGCTGTAACCGATTTAGGAGAAGAAGCTAATCGAGAAGTGGCGAAGGCCGAATTTACTCTGTCAGATGGAAAAGGAGAACTTACCCTTCCTCTGGAATGTATGAAGCTCTGGAGCGCAGAAGAACCGAATCTGTACGAACTGCTTCTGACTGTTACCGATGAGCAAGGAGTAATCACCGAAGTCATCGCTGCCGGAGTGGGCTTCCGCCGGTTTGAAATGAAAGACCATATGATGTGCTTAAATGGCAGAAGAATCGTATTCAAAGGCGTAAACCGCCATGAATTCAGCTCCGTAGCGGGACGCGTTCCACAGCCGGAAGAACTAATCCAGGACATTATTACCATAAAACGACACAACATCAATGCGATTCGTACCTGCCATTACCCGAATGATTCCCCGCTGTACAATCTCTGCGACGTATATGGACTCTATCTGATTGACGAAACTAACATGGAAACCCATGGCTCCTGGGACGCAGTCATGCGGGGAGGCGATTACGAACTTGCCATTCCCGGAGATAAACCGGAATGGGAGGACCCTCTCCTTGACCGGGTAAATTCTATGTACCAGCGGGATAAGAACCATCCTTCTATCCTCATCTGGTCCTGTGGAAATGAATCTTACGGCGGACTTGTGATTAAGAAAATGTCAGATAAATTCCGGGAACTGGACGATACCAGACTGGTCCATTATGAAGGCGTGTTCCAGGACCGCCGCTATAACGAAACCAGCGATATAGAAAGCCAGATGTACACTCCTGTTTCCACGATTGAAGCTTTCCTGTCCAAACACAGAGATAAGCCGTTTATCTGCTGCGAATATACCCATGCCATGGGCAATTCCTGCGGCGCCATGCACAAGTATACGGATT
>CAOKJI010000041.1 GCA_948468495.1 uncultured Dorea sp.
CGGTAGTTCATCGGAATGTTGCTTCGTCTGCTTAGAGAGTGTATCCTGATTCAATTTGCGTCCTCCAGGCGATGTGCGGACAGTAACTATATGAGAGCCGGAGGTTGATAAACCTTCGGCTCTTTACATTTTATGTATCAAAGTGTAATATATTATGTAGAGAATGAGGACGGTTTATGAACAGGTTCAGGGGGTGATTCGGTATGACGATTCGAGAGGAACTGGAGCTTCGGGAAGAGAAGATGCTAAGCAGATATGCATCTTTGAGTATCCATTCCAAAGGGAGGGTCCGGGAGGAAGAACAGTGTGATATCCGCCCTGTTTTTCAGAGGGATCGGGACAGGATTCTTCACTGCAAGTCTTTCCGGCGTCTGAAGCAGAAGACGCAGGTATTCTTACAGCCTATGGGGGACCATTACCGTACCAGGCTGATACATACTCTGGAAGTGTCGCAGAATGCCCGGACTCTTGCCAAAGCTCTGCGGCTCAACGAGGATTTGGTGGAGGCGATTGCTCTTGGCCATGATCTGGGGCATACGCCGTTTGGCCATGCGGGGGAACGCGCGCTGAACAGTGTCTGCCCGGGAGGATTCCGGCATAATGAGCAGAGTGTGCGGGTGGTTGAAATTCTGGAGAAGCAGGGGAAGGGACTGAATCTGACCTGGGAAGTAAGGGACGGGATTCGGAATCATAAGACCAGCGGAACGCCCCATACGCTGGAGGGTCGTTTGGTACAGCTCTCGGATAAGATTGCTTATATCAATCATGATATTGATGATGCAATTCGCGGAGGCATACTTAAGGAGGAGGATATTCCGGAGGAATATGCGTCTGTGCTGGGGCATTCGTCGAAAAGCCGGTTGGATACAATGGTACACGACGTAATCATTCACAGTATGGATCAGCCGGAGATTCGGATGTCGGCGGAAGTTAAGAAGGCGATGTACGGACTCAGAAGCTTTTTGTTTGAGCATGTATATCTGAATCCTGCTGCGAAAGGGGAGGAAAAGAAAGCTATTCATATGGTAACGAATTTATATCGTTATTATATAGAATATCCGGAGTTTATGCCGGAGTTGTACCGGAGCATGATGGAGCGGGGAGAAGCTTCGAGAGAGCAGGCCGCCTGCGATTATATAGCCGGAATGACGGATTCCTATGCGGTTCAGAAGTTTGAAGAATATTTTATTCCAGAATCCTGGAAAAATTAAAGGAAATCAGGAAGTTTTGTCGAATTAGTTAATATAGGGATATTTTTCTTATAACTGCCTTGCACTTGCCGTCCTGTCGGTATGGCCGGGATTTTGATATTGAGTGCAGGGGGGTCAAGGAAAATAGTTAGAATATCATAATGAAGAATGGAAAAGAGGATGCGGAACGGTTATGTATTATCCGGAAGAGCTGGTAGAAGAAGTACGGCTGAAAAATGATATAGTAGAGGTGATTTCCAGCTATGTGAAGCTCCAGAAAAAGGGGAGTTCTTATTTTGGATTGTGCCCTTTTCACAACGAGAAATCCCCGTCTTTTTCTGTGAGCGGTCAGAAGCAGATGTATTATTGTTTTGGCTGCGGCGCGGGAGGGAATGTATTCACATTTTTGATGGAATATGAAAATTATTCGTTTGTAGAAGCGCTGAAGGTACTGGCGGACCGGGCGGGCGTGGAACTTCCGAAGATGGAGTATTCCAGAGAAGCGCAGGAGAAGGCGGAGCTAAGGACGGTGCTTTTAGAGATTAACAAGCTAGCGGCAAAGTATTTTTATGCACAGCTAAAGTCAGAGCAGGGTAAGACGGCTTATACATATCTAAAAGACAGGCAGTTGAGCGACGCTACGATTACGGCCTTTGGACTGGGGTATTCAAATAAGTACAGCGACGATTTATACCGGTATCTGAAGATGAAGGGATATTCGGACGAGATGCTTCTAAAAGCCGGGCTTATCTCGGCGGACGAGAAGCATGGAGCGTATGATAAGTTCTGGAATCGCGTGATGTTTCCGATTATGGACGCCAATAACCGGGTCATTGGATTTGGCGGACGGGTGATGGGAGACGGGAAGCCGAAGTATTTAAATTCGCCGGAGACGCCGGTCTTTGATAAGAGCAGGAACCTCTATGGACTGCACCGGGCGAGGACGTCAAGAAAGCCTTATTTTATCATCTGTGAAGGATATATGGATGTAATCGCGCTTCATCAGGCGGGATTTACCAATGCAGTAGCGTCCCTTGGAACGGCCCTTACCGCGGGACATGCCTCATTGATTAAGCGGTATGTGAATGAGGTTTATCTGACATATGACAGCGACGAGGCGGGAACGAAGGCAGCCCTTCGGGCGGCTCCGATTCTGAAAAGCGTTGGAATTACAGCGAAGGTGATTCGTATGGACCCGTATAAGGACCCGGATGAATTTATTAAGAATTTGGGCGCGGATGCTTTTGAAGAGCGTATTCATAAGGCCAGGAATGGTTTCTTATTCGGACTGGAGATGTTAGAGCGGGATTATGACATGGCGTCGCCGGAAGGGAAGACTGCATTTATGCGGGAGGCGGCGGCGAGACTGACGGAATTTGACGAGGAGATTGAGCGGAGCAATTATATCGAAGCAGTTGCCAGAACTTATGGGGTAAGTGTAGAAGAGCTACGAAAGCTTGTAGTGAAGACGGCGGTCCGGACAGGGCTGGTGAAGCCGGTAGAGAGGCCAAAGTCTTCGGTGAGCCGAAAGAGCGGTAAGGAGGACGGGGTATTAAAGTCACAGAGGCTTCTTCTGACCTGGATGATTGACGATGAGAATATTTTCAGGCAGGTCAGGAAGATGATTGGACCGGAGGATTTCGGGGAGCCGCTTTATCATACGGTGGCGGAGCTATTATATCGGCAGTATGAGGAGGGGAAGGTGAATCCGGCGCAGATTATGAATCATTTTACGGATGAAGAAGAACACCGGAAAGTAGCGGAGCTGTTTCATACGAGACTGCCCGGGGTATCCAAGGTGCAGGAGAGAGAAAAGGCTTTGAAGGAAACGCTGCTTCGGATTAAGCAGCACAGTCTGGATGAGGCGATGAAGAGTCTGAATCCGGCGGATATCGACGGTCTTAAGAAGCTGATGGCAGATAAGCGGGAACTGCAGCATATGAAGGAACTGCATATTTCTGTCAATTAAGGATAAAATATAAACAAGCAATGAGAGGATGGACATTACATGGAAGAAAACATCGTAAAATTTGAGGAAAAACTGAAAGATTTAATGAAGATGGGGAAAAACAAAAAGAGTATTCTTGAAATTCAGGAAATCAATGATTTTTTCTCAGATATGGAACTGAATCCGGAACAGATGGAGAAGGTGTTTGAGTATTTAGAGTCTAACGGAATTGATGTGCTTCGCATTAATTCGGATTCAGATGTGGATGACGATCTGGAAGTTGTGCTGACGGATGAAGACGAGGTTGATATGGAGAAGATTGACCTGTCTGTTCCCGACGGGATTAGTATCGAAGATCCGGTGCGGATGTATTTGAAAGAGATTGGTAAGGTTCCGCTGCTTTCGGCAGAGGAAGAAGTTGATCTGGCCAGAAGAATGGCCGAGGGAGACGAGGACGCCAAGAAACGTCTGGCAGAAGCGAATCTAAGGCTGGTGGTAAGTATCGCGAAGAGATATGTGGGCCGTGGAATGTTATTTCTCGATTTGATTCAGGAAGGGAATCTGGGACTGATTAAGGCAGTTGAGAAGTTTGATTATCAGAAGGGATTTAAGTTCAGTACCTATGCCACCTGGTGGATCCGTCAGGCAATTACCAGGGCGATTGCCGACCAGGCAAGAACGATTCGGATTCCGGTGCATATGGTGGAGACGATTAATAAACTGATTCGTGTTTCCAGACAGCTCTTACAGGAGCTGGGGCGCGAGCCTACGCCGGAAGAGATTGCGGAGGAGCTGGACATGCCTGTAGAGCGCGTACGGGAGATTCTGAAGATTTCTCAGGAGCCGGTGTCCCTTGAGACGCCGATTGGGGAGGAAGAGGACAGTCACTTAGGCGATTTCATTCAGGACGACAACGTACCGGTGCCGGCGGAAGCCGCGGCGGCCACGCTTCTGAAGGAGCAGCTTGACGAGGTGTTAGATACCCTGACGGAGAGGGAGCAGAAGGTCTTAAGACTTCGGTTTGGCATGAATGACGGACGCGCCCGTACGCTGGAGGAAGTAGGCAAGGAGTTTGACGTAACAAGGGAGCGTATCAGACAGATTGAGGCCAAGGCTTTGAGAAAGCTCCGCCATCCAAGCCGCAGCCGGAAGCTTCGGGATTATTTGGACTAGGGAAGAGGTAGCTATGGAGCTGTCAAAGAGACTTGCGTCCGTTGTTTCTCTGGTGAGAGAAGGGGCTTTGGCTGCCGATGTGGGGACAGATCATGGTTACGTGCCGATTTATCTTGCACAGACCGGGAAGTGCAGGCATATCATAGCTATGGATGTAAATCCGGGACCTCTTCTGCGCGCGTCTGAGCATATCAGAGAACATGGGCTGAATCATAGGATTGAAACCCGTCTGTCAGACGGGCTGAAAGCTCTGCGGACAGGCGAGGCGGATACCATGATTGCAGCCGGCATGGGAGGCGGTCTTGTGATTCGGATTCTGGAAGACTCGCCGGAGACAGTCAGGGAAATCCAGGAATTTATTCTGCAGCCCCAGTCGGAGATTCACAAGGTTAGGGCGTATCTTAGCCAGACGGGATTTCGTCTGACAGAGGAGAAGATGATAGAGGAAGAAGGGAAGTTCTATCCTGTGATGAAATGGATACATGGGAAGGAGCCTTCTTATTCGGAGCCGGAGCTTTATTACGGACGGAAGCTGCTTGCAGACAGGGATTTGGTATTATATCAGTTCCTTGTCAGGGAAGAAGGACGGATGGAATCTATTTATCAGAGACTGAAGGAGCAGTCAGGCGAGGGGGCGCGGCTTCGCTTAAGGGAGATAGAGAGAGAACTTGTCCGTCTCAGACAGGCGATGGCTTTGTATGAATACGATATTAGTACATCCTTGCATTAATTCTTGTATACGAAGTGCTTGATATTTGTGTCAATGCAAGGCAGCGGAAGGAGACAATGCGGTGGCATTGTTGACTGACAATAGCGCGGCAGTCTTGCCTTTGTGTGAGAAATTAGGAGGTGCGGTATACATATGCTGTGCAGAGATATTATAGAAGTCATTGAAACGAGGTATCCGGTATCCTTTGCACTGGACTGGGATAATGTGGGACTTCTGGTGGGAGACCCTGAAAGAGAAGTAAAGCGGATTTATGTGGCGCTGGATGCGACAGCAGAGGTGATTGAGGAAGCGGCAAACGTTCATGCGGATATGCTGGTGACCCATCATCCGCTGATATTCTCCGGTATGCGTCGTTTGAGAATGGATGATTTTACCGGTAGGCGGGTAATCCGGCTGATTCAGGAAAATATTGCTTATTATGCCATGCACACCAATTATGATGTGATGGGAATGGCAGAGTTATCGGAGCGAGTAATGGGACTTCAGGGAGGCCGGGTACTGGAGGTTACCTGTCCGGAAAGTCCGATAGACGGAAAGCCGCAGGGAATCGGAAGAGTTGCAGACCTTAAGGAAACGGTTCGTCTTGAGGAATGCTGTGAGCAGGTGAAGCAACGGTTTCATCTGGAATATGTGAAAGTATTTGGAGATTTGCAGGCGCCGGTGCGAAGAATCGCAATTTCACCGGGGGCGGGAAAGAGTATGGTGCAGGCGGCTCTGAAAGCAGAAGCAGACGTGTTGATTACCGGGGATATTGATCATCATACGGGAATTGACGCAGTGGCACAGGGACTTGCCATTGTTGACGGAGGACATTACGGGATTGAAAAGATATTTATCCAGGATATGGTTGATTTCTTTGAGAAAAATATTCCGGAAGCCGCGGTATTGGCAGCTCCGGAGAGTCATCCGTTTCACAAGGTGTAAATAGAGCAGGACAAGGAGGAAAGTTATGGGACAGGAGATGGTAAATGTTCGGATAGGGGACAGTCAGAGGCAGTATCCGAAGGGCACGCCCTATCTTGAAATCGCAAAAGAGTATCAGAAGGACTATACAGAAGATATTGTACTGGTCTTTGCAGACGGCAGATTACAGGAGTTGGCGAAGACTCTGAAAGGAGACTGTACCCTTAGCTTTCTTACTACCGCGGACCATATCGGACATGCGACTTACATACGCAGTATGAAGTTTATGCTGGTGAAAGCGATTTATGATGTGTGTAATCATAAAGAAGGTATGAAAGTAAGAGTACATTTTTCAGTGAGCGACGGATTGTACTGTACAGTGGACGGTATTTTGGTGGACGCAGCTTTTCTGGAGAAAGTGAAGGCGAGAATGCAGGAGCTGGCCGCAAAGGATATTCCAATTCTGAAACGCTCTGTAAATACGGACGAAGCGATTGCGATATTCCGCCGTCATGGCATGTATGATAAGGAGAGATTATTTGCTTATCGCAGAGTGTCCAAAGTGAATATCTATAGTATGAATGAGTTTGAGGATTATTTTTATGGATATATGGTGCCCAGTACCGGCTATCTGAAATATTTTGATTTATATCTGTACGATGATGGATTTGTCATTCAGATGCCAGTCAGAAAAGAGCCTGGATTGCTCCGGCCGT
This sequence comes from uncultured Dorea sp., assembly GCA_948468495.1. Next base: position 6,661 of record CAOKJI010000041.1, read on the forward strand.
TTTGTCCGGCGCACAAGCTGTTTCGGGTGCTGAAGGAATCTACCGCATGGGGAGATATGCAGGGGATTGAGACGGTAGGAGAGTTGAATGACCTGATTACCAAATGGGACGCACTGGATATGATTCTGGTGCAGGAGGCGCTTCAGGAGAAAAAGATTGCGGATATTGCAGAGCGGATATCGAAGAATCCGGACGTCAAATTTATATTGATTGCGGGGCCGTCTTCTTCCGGCAAGACTACATTTTCCCACAGGCTGTCCATTCAGCTCAAAGCGCATGGCATGACGCCCCATCCGATTGCGGTGGATAATTTCTTCGTGGAGCGTGAAGATACGCCGAGAGATGAGAAGGGAGAATACAATTTCGAGTGTCTGGAGGCAGTAGATTTGGAGCTGTTTCAGGAGTGCATGCAGCGCTTGCTCCGGGGAGAAGAGGTGGTGCTTCCGACATTTGATTTTAAGACGGGACACAAGGAATATACCGGCGTTCCGAAGAAACTTGGGGAGAATGACGTACTGGTAATCGAAGGGATTCATTGCCTGAATCCTAAGATGACGGTGCAGCTTCCGGACGCCAATAAATTCAAAATATACATCAGTGCGCTGACACAGTTAAATGTGGATGAACACAACCGGATTCCCACGACAGACGGGCGGCTGCTTCGGAGAATGGTTCGGGACGCCCGTACCAGAGGAAAGAGTGCGAAGGAGACCATCCGTATGTGGCCGTCTGTAAGAAGGGGAGAAGAAGAGAATATTTTCCCGTATCAGGAGGAAGCGGATGAGATGTTCAATTCTTCCCTGATTTACGAGCTGGCGGTACTGAAGGCTTATGTAGAGCCGCTGCTGTTTGGGATTGAGCATGATTGTCCGGAATATTTAGAGGCCAAGAGGCTGTTAAAATTCCTGGATTATTTTGTGGGAATCGGGAGCGAGAAGATACCGGCAAATTCACTGCTCAGAGAGTTTGTCGGCGGGGGATGTTTTAAAGTATAGTTGGGAATACTATGATAAACAGGAAACAGGGGAACAAATATATTATGCGGGGTAAATTAATCAAAGGGATTCTGATTCTTGCCTTGCTGCTGTATGTGGGCGGCATGGAAGGGCAGGCGGAGATTGCGGGAGATGGCGCGCTAAAAAGTCTTCGCTGGAGTCAGGTATATGAAGAACCGCGTCATGGCGGTGTGGTGCAGTCGGTCTGTGCTACGGAATATTATATAATTACGATGGAAAATGTGGCGGATAATCCGAATGTGCCGGATATTATTTCTGCCTACTACAGAGGGAGTACAGATGAGAACGGGAATCCAGTTACGCCATATACCCTGGCAAAGCGTGTGCAGGAGCGGGAATGGGAGCACTGTAACGGAATGGCATATAATCCGGAAACGAATGAAATCTACGTTGCGCTGTATACGGATACGATAGCGGAAAACAGAGGCTGTCTTTATGTGATGGACCCGAAAACACTGGATTATAAACGAACCATTAAAGTCAGCGACGACTATAATATTCTCGGAATTGATTATCAGGAGGAGAGCAATCAGTATGTGATTCAGACAAATTCTGACGGTGGTTACAGTTTCAAGATTTTGAATGAAGACTTTGCGGTTGTGGAGGATTTGGGCGAATATGCGCATACGGCAAAGGGTGATAATTTTCAGGATTTGGCGGTATCCGGAGACTATATCCTGAATTTCCCTCTGACTCTGGGCATGGAAATCGGTGATTTTATCCACATGTACTCCATATCCAGAAAAGAAATGGTGGCTTCGGAACCTCTGGACTTTGGATTTGAGGGAGTGACGGAGGCAGAGCCGGAATCTTTGTGCGAACTGACGCCGGGTGTATTCTTAGCGGTGGTGAACGTAGAAACGGAAGACGGGAAAAGCCTGGTGCGTCTCTATGAGACGCTGGTGCCTTATAATATGACTTTTGAGCCGGTAAAGAATATCCCTGGGTCTGAACCGGGAAAAGTTACGGTGAAGGCGCCCAAAGAAAAGGCGCTGAGAGAGAAGCCTGAGGCGGACGGCCTCCGGGATATCTGGGGCAGTATCAGTGGGCGTATCAAAGAAGGGATAGACTTTTCTTCCATGGCGGGAGCAATTAAGGCGAAACTGGCTGAAAAGGAGATTCAGCTTCCGGCGAAATTTGTGCTTACCTTTGTGATTATGACTCTGGCATTTCTTCTGATTTTCTTAAGCGTCTATGCTTATGTTCTGAGAGTCCGCAGAGAGAGAAAGAGGAGAGAGCGGGAGAGAAAGCGCAGGAGACGGATGGCCTTAGAGGCGGTGAATTGAATTACTGGAATAGGAAGGCGTATGGATGCAGAGCAGTCCATACGCCTTTTGTAGAGGACTGTTTTGCTGTTGGTTAAACTCTTCTGTGTATACAAAAGAAGTTGGATGTGTTAATATAAAGATGTGTTTCGGTGCAGATTGCAGAAGATATTTGAAAAGAGAGATTCTGCGGTTTGCATGCAGGAAGACGCTGCATGAGTCTAAGATAAGATGTGCAGCAAAATATGTGAGATATGAAAGGAGTATTTGGAACATGAGAAGAAGATTTATGGCGGCTTTACTGGCGGCTACCCTTGTATTTGGCGGCAGTATGACAGCGCTGGCTTCCGAGGCTGAAGGCGGGCAGGAAGAGGCTGTAGCAGAAGAAGCCGGAGAGGAGTTCTCTCAGGATGAAGCGGATGTGCAGGAGGCGGCTGTGGAAACGGAAGAAGAGGCAGGGGAGGCTGTAGAACTGGCGGAGAAT
>CAOKJI010000042.1 GCA_948468495.1 uncultured Dorea sp.
CAATCACACGCGTCTCCTTCAGTGATACAAAGGCCTCGTTCTGGACATTAAACGGCTCTGTATTTACAATAGTCGTCATGCCTCTCGCAAAGAACATTCCAGCCAGAGTCACAATAAACGGCTGGATATCCAGATAAGCCACCAGAAATCCCTGCACCAGGCCGAAACCAAGTCCGATTGCCAATGCAATCAGAAGAGAACCCGCCACGCTGCCGCCTTTGTAATCAAGAAATACTGCGCAGCACATACTCACCAGCGCTACTACGCCTCCGACAGAAATATCAATTCCGCCGGTAATCATAACAAGGCTCAGCCCGCAGGATGTAATAATCAACGCGGCATTCGCATTCAGAATATTAAAAAATGTCTGCGGCTTTAGAAAGCCTTCTCCTAAAAATATCATCGCGCCAATATACATCAGCAAGAATACGACAACCGTAATAACCAACAGCAGATTTGTATCGGACAGATTTTTAAATTTCTGTTTCATCTTTCCCATGTTATGCCGCCTCCTTCATCTGTGGTCTAAGTTTTCTGCCTATTGCGGAAAGTTTGGTTCTTACCGCCGGCGCGCTAAATACAACAAGCATAATTACAACTACTGCCTTATATGCGGGAAGCGCATCAGAAGATACGTTAAACTTATAAAGCGTCGTAGTAAGAAACTGAATTACGTATGCTCCAAGAATGGACGCGCCAATATTGAACTTGCCTCCGCTCAGCGCGTTTCCTCCCAGCGCAACCGCCAGAATCGCATCCATTTCAATGTCCTTGGCAATAACCGAATAGTTAATGGTTGAAAGCCGGCTGACTTTAATCAGCGCCACAACCGCCACGCACAGGCCAAGGATAACAAATGTCAGAAATTTGATAAACGCGGGATTCAGGCCGTTCAGCCGGGAAGACTTTTCATTGATTCCAACCGCCTGTGTATAAAGTCCCAGATTCGTGAATTTCAACGCAAGCATCGTAATAATTACGCATAGCAATGCAATAAAAAATGGCGTCGGTATCGGAATCCCTGGAATAAATCCTCCGAAATATGTAAATGTCTTGTCGCTAACGATTGGAAGTTCATTATTATTGACCCAGGCAGCAATCGAACGTCCCGCCGTATACAGAATCAATGTAGCAACCATCGGCTGTATCCGGAAATGTGCCACCAAAATTCCATTGAACGCGCCAAACAGCATGGCTACGATACAGGCTACCAAAAATGCTGCAATAATCGGAGCCTGCAGCTCATCCGGCCTGGAATTGCTTCCGCAGAGCACACGCAGCATCACTGAACCCGCGATTGCTACGGCCGCTCCCACACTGATATCCTGCCCTCCGCTGGCCGCGGTAACTAGAGTCATACCGATAGCAAGAATCGCCACCTCGGATCCATAGTCCAGAATCGTTACCAGATATCCTGACAGCACCGGGTCTCCGGCATTGTTATAACCCAGGGCAATCTTAAAAAACCCCGGATCCATCACCAGATTAAACAATGCCAGCAGCACAAGAGCCGCAATCGGGATAATCAACTGGCTTTTCAAGAGATTATTTAATACATGATTCTTCTTCATTATTCTGTCTCACCTCCTGCAATCGTACCCATAATCTTACTCTGAGTCAAATCCTCTCCGGAAAGCTCGCCTACCACTTTACGGTCCCGCATGACCACCAGCCGCGAGCAGGTCCTAAGCATCTCGTCTGTCTCAGAAGAAATAAAGGTTACTGCCATTCCCTCCGAAGCAAGCTTCAGAACTAATTTCTGTATCTCAACCTTGGTTCCCACGTCAATACCCCTTGTAGGCTCGTCCAGAATCAGATAATCCGGATGCGTCAAAAGCCACCGCCCCAGAATAACCTTCTGCTGGTTTCCTCCGGAAAGCGCCTTAATAGGCGTATCCGCCGACGCAGTCTTAATCTCCAAAAGCTTAATATACTCTTCTGCAAATTTCTCCTTCTGCGCCTTGGAAAACGGCTTAAAGAAGCCTTCCAGTACCTGGGCCGCCAGAATAATATTATCTTTTACGGAAAGATCGCCCACAATACCGTCCGCCTTACGGTCTTCCGGCAGGCTGGCAATTCCCTGCTTCATCGCGTCAATCGGTTTGCTAATCTTCACCTGTTTCCCGTTCTTCTTCATCGTTCCCTGCAGAATATGGTCCGCGCCGAAAATCGCCCGGACGCACTCACTTCGTCCGGAACCCAGCAGACCGGTAAATCCGTTCACTTCGCCTTTATTAATACGGAAATCAAAGGGCTTGATTCCAGCGGTGCTTTGAAGTCCCTCCGCCTCAAATACCGGAACGCTTCCTTCCTCCGCCTGATAGCTTTGATTTTCGTCCTTGATATCGGACATGTCGTCCATCTCTTTGCCAAGCATTTTGGCAACCAGCTTCACTCTCGGAAGTTCTTTTATCTCATATTCCCCTACCAGCTTACCGTCTCTTAGTACCGTAATCTTATCGCAGATTTCATATACCTGATCCAGAAAGTGCGTAACGAATATAATCCCTACTCCCTTTGATTTTAAATCCCTCATCAGTCCGAACAGCTTCTCTACCTCGCTCTCATCCAGCGAAGATGTGGGTTCGTCCAGAATCAGTACTTTACAGTCCATATCTACCGCCCTTGCAATCGCAACCATCTGCTGAACCGCAATCGAACAGTTTGACAGCTGCTGGCTGGCTTTTGCCGGAATATCCAGAGCCTCCAGAATCTTATCCGCATCCGCATTCATCTTCTTCCAGTTCTGAACCTGCTTTTTTTCCCGTCCAATATACATATTCTCCGCAACAGACAGATTCGGGCAGAGCGTAATCTCCTGATAAACGGTGCTGATACCCAGATTCTGGGCGTCCTGAGGAGAATGAATTGCCACTGCCTTTTCATGCCCTTTCAGGAAAATCTCGCCTTCATCCTTTCCGTAGACTCCGGTCAATACCTTAATCAGGGTTGATTTTCCCGCGCCGTTCTCTCCCATCAGCGCATGGACTTCCCCCTCGCACAAGGTGAAATCTACCGCTTGCAGCGCCCGTACCCCGGGGAAACTTTTATGTATATTTCTCATCTCTAATACAGATTTGTCTTTCACCAGTATCTCACTCCTTGTTCTTATTTTAAAAGAGCGCAGCGCAGGCGTTTTACACCGCTGCACCGCGCTCCTTCGAATACTATAATGATAAATTTAGAAAAGACTGCATATATTAATTTGTTTTAGATACCGTACTTTTCAACATCCTCTGAAGTAATTTCCGTAGCATCGAATCCCTTCTCTTCCAGATAAATAATTTTCTCTTCGAGTTCTTCTCCGCTCTCGATGGTTTTAATTACCTTATCAATGTCGGCTGCCTGGAACGGATTGCACTGACCGTCATAATTCCATTTCTGGTCGAGCAGCTCCTGAAGCGCCCACTTATTACAGTCAAATCCCATAACAATCACATCCTGGCCTACGCCATGCTTGATATTCTTCTTATCAAGAGCCGCTACGGCGCCCTTAGCCATATCGTCGTTCTCTGCATAGATTACATTGAAATCTTTACCAGAATCAATAACTGCCTGAACGATCTGCTGCGCATTCTCAGAATTCCAGTCTCCCGTCTGCTGGGTTACGATATTCCAGGAATCCTCTGCTGCTACCTTTTCATCCAGCGCTCCGGTACGGCCGACCTGGGCTGCCGAACCCATTGTTCCCTGCAAATGGATAATGTTGTACTCTTCAAGCTCCTGCCCGGCAAGCCACTCTACTGCCGTCTCGCCCTCTTTCGCCATATCAGATACGATAGCCGCCTCATACAAATCTTCATCCGCATCAATCACACGGTCAAAGAGAATCACCCGGATTCCCGCATCCTGCGCATCCTTGAGGACCGAATCCCATCCAGAAGTATCTGCCGCTGAAAGCAGAAGATAGTCAACGCCGTCCTGGATAAACTTCTGTGCGGCGGTAATCTGCTCTTCATTCTTCTTGCTGTATGCGAAAGACGCCTCATAGCCATTCTCTTCTGTAAACATGCTCTTTAAATCTTTGTCATTTGCAGTACGGAATCCCGACTCATTCGGATCATTATTGATGACTCCCACTGTAATCGGACCACCGTCGCCTCCTCCGGCCGCCTCTCCGTCAGCACTGGTTTCCTCTGTCTTTCCCGAACCTCCGCATGCCGCAAGGCTAAACACCATTGCAGATGCAAGAAACGCCGCGAGTAATTTTTTCTTCATGTTTGCTACCTCCCATTTCTTTGTTTTATCAGGTTACTAGAATTTGGGATGTTCTCCCGTTAATGAAATTCTATCACCCGCCCATATTTGCAGCAATTTAGAAATCTTGTAATTCCAACGGTTTATACACTATTTACAATACAAATTTTTTATATTAAAATACAAATGGAATACAAATTTTGCTTTTAGTGATTTTTTTAAATTTATCCTCAAATATTTTAAGATTTTTTTATATTTGTAGCTGTTTTCATGAGATTTTCTATTGTGCATTTTTTAAAAAATCGAATAAAAGGGGGGATTATTTTTATCTTATTTTGTTTTTTTATGACGAATCCAACATGTTATTTATACTATTTTTCGATTTTTCATTACGTGTAAGAAAGGAATTTACCTATATGGCTATAAAGTACAAGCAGCTTGCCGGCATTCTGAAAAAAGCAATTGCAGACTACCCGAAAAAAGGCATTACCAGGCTGCCCACAGAACAGACGCTCTGCCAGCGGTACCATGTCAGCCGTCAGACAGTACGCAAGGCTCTGTCTCTGTTAGAAGAGAACGGACTGATTATCAAAAAGCAGGGCAGCGGCTCATTTATCACCGGCCTGTCAGAAGACCCCGTTAAAAATCAAATCCAAATCCTGATTTCCGACGAACAGGATTATATTTATCCCGGTGTCTTAAAAGACATTTCCGATGAATTGGAACAATATGGCTTCCAGTCCGGAACCTTAATTACAGATAACCAGACCGGGCTGGAACGGATTCATCTGACAGAATTACTGAAAGAGCCTCCCCGGGGACTCATCGCCGAAGGCTGCAAAAGCGCGCTTCCCAACCCCAACCTCGACCTTTACCGCAAGCTCTGTAAGGCAGGCTGCCATGTACTCTTCCTATACAATTATTATCCCGCGCTGCCCGATTCTCTCTATTTGAAGGATCAGAATCAAAAGGGAAGCCGCATGCTTCTTGAATATCTGCTTCAGCAGGGGCGCCGGCAAATCGGCGGTATCTTCAAATTCGATGATTTGCAGGGCATTGAACGTTTTCAGGGCTTTACCGAAGGAATGCGGGATCACCGCCTTTCCCTCCCGGATTCCAGGGTATTCTGGTACGGCTCTATGGAACTGAAAAAATTACTGACTGATACAGATACTGGTTTCCTGAAATCCATGATACCTGATGTCTTAGGCTCCTGCGATTCGTTAATCTGCTACAACGATGTTATCGCCTATTATCTCATCCGAGAACTGCGCCGGTCTGGCTGCCATGTTCCGGATGACATCGCCGTCGTCTCCTTTGACAATACCTATTTCAGCGATTCCAGCCCGATATCGGTGACCACTCTGTCCCACCGGCCTCATGAGATGGGCCGCCGGGCGGCCAGACTAATTATCGACGCAATAAAAGGACTTCCTGTACAATCCCAGGAAGTCCCATGGCAGTTAATGATCAAAGACAGTACCGATTAATACTTATTGCTGTTCCGGTATTCCCTGGGGCTCTGCCCCTGGGTTTTCCGAAATACAAAACTGAAATAATGCGTATCCTTATAGCCGGCCATTCTGGCTATTTCACCCGAAGAATAGCTTGTCTCCCTCAGCAGCTTTCTGGCCTTTTCCATTCGTTTTTCTGTGATATATTCCACAAATGTTTTCTTCATATTCTGGCTAAAAACCGCGCTGAGATAGCTGGCGCTTACATTCACCTCTTCTGCGGCAGTATTCAGGGAAATCGTCTCTTTATCATAATTATCATCAATATAGTCCAAGGCCCGCCGGAGCAGCTTCCTGCCCTGGCTGCTGTCCTCTGCGTCGCGAAGTTCTATGGCGGCCCGCAGCATATTTACAAAATAATCCTCCAGCTCCTCTGTCCGTATTTGTATATCCTGCCCGTATTTTCCCACTCTTTCTAGAAATTCTTCCTGTTTCCTGCCAATAGATCCCACATAAGACAATGCCGTAAAACGAATGCTCAGTACAAGATAATTCAGGAAAAGCCTGGACTTTACCGCGCTTCCCATACTTTCAATATAGGATTCCGCAAATTCATCAATCTCCCCCTTGCCGCCCCTCGCTAAAAACCTGCGAATCAATTCTGGGTCAACCTTCGCGGAATCAATTTCCGCTACATCGTCTCCGCCCGGCATCTGAAAATCTTCTTTCAGCGTTTCTTTGGTAAACACATGTTTATCCGGTATCAGAAAACGATATGCGAAGTAATGGTTCAGTTCTTTGTAGCAGGCTGACAGCATACTAAGCCGTTCTACCGGTTCACCGACCGCGGCATACCATTCCGCCCCTTCGCCGAAAACGGATTGAATATGCGCGACCCCTCTGTCAGCCAGGCCTTCCATATTCCGGGAATCTGATTCAATCAGCACACCATAATAACCGATATGCAAAGGAAATAAAATATACTGGGGATGGCGTAGAAAATAATGCAGGACTTCCTCCTGCCTCCCGGCCTGCTCCCGATTCTTCGTTTCCTGCAAATAAAATACGATTAGATTATAGCAGGAAGCGTCGATTTCAATGGAATGCTTCGCCGCTTCCTCGTAAATCTCAGTAGCGCTTAGCTTTCCCTCCAGCAGTTTCTCGAAGAATCGCCTTCTGGAAAACTGCTCATACTCACGCATCTCATTCCGGAATTTTATCTGGTAATCTTCCTGCGCCCGTTCCTGTTCAATCCGCTCTTTCATATCCAGCAGCGCGGTACGGATCGCCGACCTGGTAATAGGTTTCAGCAAATACTGATCCACGCCCACTTCAATGGCTGATCTGGCGTACTCAAAATCATCATAGCCGCTGATTACAATAATCTTCGCCTTCGGAAATTCCGTATGTACGATCCTGCTTAATTCCAAACCGTCCATAAACGGCATCTTAATATCCGTAATCAGTACGTCCGGCCTGGTTTTCCTGATAAGCGGCAGGGCCATTTCCCCATCCCCGGCGGTTCCGGCCAGCCGGAATCCATACTGCTCCCATGGAATCTTTTCCTGCAGCCCCTCCCGGATAACCGTTTCATCCTCTACCAAAAATACTTTCAACATTTCATACTTCACCTTTCTTAATAGATCCGCTTTTCCATATACTTTGCAACATTCTCCCTGGTAAATACCCGTTCCGGCACATAGTATTCCTTTTCTACCGTCTCGTTTTTCTCCAGTTTCCGGATAATCTCTTCGATATACGGTCCCTGCTCCGGATTGCACTCTATGTCTGCATTCAGGATTCCCTGTTCTACCATTTCCAGCGCCGCCTTTGTAGCGTCAAAGGAAATTACGGCGATATCCCCGTCCTGGCCGGTTTTCTTACCTGCAGCCCTGACCGCCTCTACAACGCCGAAAGTCATATCGTCATTCTGGGAAATCACCACGTCAATATCCGGATACCTGGCCAGAAGCCGTTCCATCTCCTCTCTTCCTTTTGCTGTGGTAAATTCCGCGTCCACGCATTCTAGTATTTTCCAGTTTTCATACTGGGCGGCGACCTTAAGAAACCCCTCTGTACGTCCGATTGTAGCCGTAGCCCCTTTTGTTCCTTTCAGAATAACGATATGAACGGTTTCCTGCTCCCTGCCTTCTTCTCTTAGCTGTTCCTCCAAAATCCTCCCTGCAGATTCGCCCTCTTCTTCAAAGTCTGAGCCCACCCAGGCCGTATATAACGACTCATTTTCCGCCCTGATTTTCCTGTCTATCAATATAACAGGGATCTGCGCCTCTTTCGCCTCTTCCAGAACGGTATCCCAGCCTTCCTCCGTAATCGGGGAAAACACGATATAATCTACCCTCTGGGATATAAAGCTTCTAAGCGCCTTTATCTGATTTTCCTGTTTCTGTCTGGCGTTGTCAAATATCAGGAAATATCCGTTTTCCTTTGTAAATGTCTGCTGAATTGACACCGTATTCGCCGTACGCCATACAGATTCGCTTCCAATCTGGGATACTCCTACTACGGTCAGAGTATCGTCTGTCGGAGTAATTGTATCCTCGCTATCACTTTCCCTGTATGGCATCGCACAGCCTGACAGAAGTACAATGAGGAAAGCTGCGCAGACCGCTATTTGTCCGCATTTTTTTCTGTTAACCATACTGCCCGCCTCCTTATCATTTTCATTTTCCCCCGGGCGTTTTCACCGCAGGAATCCGGATTTCCACCACTGTACCCTTATTCTTTCCCGATTCAATTGTCATGCCATACCCTGCGCCAAAATACATCCGAATCCGTTCATTTACATTTGCCAGGCCGAATCCTTTTTCTGTCTCCTCACAGGGGCGTTGTATCTCGTCCCGAAGCTGTTCCAGCTCCTTTACTTCCATGCCCGCGCCGTCATCCCTGACTGTCAGACGAATTTCTTCCCCTTCTTTCTCTCCGTAAATACTGATATGTCCCTTCGTCCTCTTATGCTTAATGCCATGATAGAGCGCATTTTCCACCAGCGGCTGCAGCGTGAGCTTCAGAATCTGATAATCATACAGAACCTTATCTATCTGAATATCATACTCCAAAATATCCCGGTAACGCACTTCCTGTATTTCCAGATAACTCCTGATATGGCTTTCCTCATCCCGTATCGAGATAAATTCCCTTCCCCGGCTAAGCGTCAGCCGGAAGAAATTCGACAAAGTTACCACCATCGTTACCGCTTCATCCGTACGTCCGTCCTCAATCAGCCATATAATGGTTTCCAGCGTATTATATAGAAAATGAGGGTTAATCTGTTCCTGCAGCAGACGGAGATCCGCTCTGCGCATCTTCTGCTCCTCTTTCTTCATCCGGTCAAGCAGTTCCTGCATACTGCCCGCCATATGGTTAAATCCAGTTGCCAAAACCGCCACTTCATCCCTGGACGTCACCCTCGCCCTGACGCTGAAATCCCCTTCGGCTACCTTTCCAGTCGCCCTGTATAATTCTTCAATCGGTTTGGAGATATCCGAAGAAATCAAATGGGCAATCCCTGCCGCCAGCAAAACAAGAGTTACCATAAGTATTCCGCAGACAACAGCAAACCGGTCTGCCTGCTGGTTCAGGCTGTCTGTAACCTTCTCCATGCTTTTTGTCTGATAATAGATATAGTACTGAATATCATCCTGTATCAGTTCGGTCAGAATATAAATATTATTATCCAGTTCCGGAATATTTTTGTCATATGCGCCTCCCCGGCTTACAATTTCAA
>CAOKJI010000043.1 GCA_948468495.1 uncultured Dorea sp.
AGGAATAAAAATGGGAGCTAGATTTTGCAAAGGAAAAGAAAAATATCCACATCTTTTTGAGCCAATCAGAATTGGCAATATCAGACTGAAGAACCGTATTATTGCGGCTCCGACAAGTCCCAGCATGATTACTGCGGAAGGGCATTTTACGCCGGAGATGGTTGCGTATCTTGAAGAAAAGGCAAAGGGAGGAGCTTCAGTCGTGACCTATGGAGAGGCAATCGTACATTCGGCGACGGGTAAATCCCATAATAAGCAGCTGCAGCTGGATTCTTTTGGCGTGAGACAGGGACTTGGCAATGCGGCCAGGGCAATCCATAATGCAGGTGCATATGCGAATATCCAGCTTTCCCATGGGGGAAAGTATGGCGGCCTTACCAGCGTCGGCGGCGATCAGGATACCTGTGCCGAGGCATGGGGCGTAAGCGATGAGGTAACTCTGGCCGGCTCTGTCAAAGAGATGCCGAAGGAAATGATCTATGAAATCGTGGAATCCTACGGAAAGGCGGCCAAAATCTGCCAGGACTGTGGATTTGATATGGTGCAGGTTCATGCAGCCCATGGCTGGCTGTTTTCACAGTTTCTTTCACCGGTATTGAACAGAAGGACAGACGAGTTCGGAGGCAGTCTTGAAAACCGCGCAAGATTCCTGATGATGTCTCTGGACGAGGTAAGAAAGGCAGTGGGACCGCGATTCCCGATTGAATGCCGTATCTCGGGAGACGATCTTACGGAGGCCGGACTTGATATGGACGGATGCGTTCAAGTTGCGAAAATGATTGAAGATAAAGTAGATTTATTCCAGGTATCCTGCGGAAACCATGAGGATCCGGATATGTTCTGCCGTACCCATCCGTCGGCATTTTACCCGCGCGGCGTAAATGTATATCTGGCTGAAAATATCAAAAAGCATGTAAGGAAACCAGTTGCCTGCGTAGGTTCGCTGAATGATCCGGCACAGATGGAAGAAATCATTGCATCCGGTCAGGCGGATATTGTTGAGATTGGACGCGCGCTGCTTGCAGATCCGTATATCCCGGATAAGGCTCTTCACGATAAAGCGGATGATATTACACCTTGCCTTCGGTGTTATGAGTGTTTTGGGGAAACAATGAAAAGTGAAGCCGTAAAATGTACCGTCAATCCGGTTATGGGACAGCAGCTTTCAGCAAAGTATGCGGACAGGAAGCCGGAAAAGTCTAAGAAAGTTCTGGTTGCGGGCGGCGGCCCGGCAGGAATGGAAGCGGCGATTACTCTTGCTGCAAGGGGACATGCCGTCACATTAGTGGAGAAATCCGATAAACTCGGCGGAAATCTGTATCCCGCAGGCGCGGCGTATTTCAAAGAGGATATCAGGAAGCTGTGTGAAGTTCTGAAAAAGCGTGTTGCCGGGGCGGATATTGAAGTAATCCTTAATACAGAAGTGACGCCGGAATATGTACGTGAGTTTGACCCGGATACTTTGTTTGTGGCAATTGGTTCCAATGAACTCTGTCCTCCGATTAAAGGAATGGCTCTTTCTCATGTAATGATGGCGATTGATGCAGAATTGCATCCGGAGAAGCTTGGAAAGAAGGTTGCAATCATGGGCGGCGGCCTTGTCGGCGGCGAGGCGGCGGTTTCCTTCCATCATGAGGGGCATGAAGTATCAATTATTGAGATGAAGCCTGCGATTGCTATGGAGGTTAACTCGTTCTACCGGGGCGGATTGATGCCGGAGATAGAAAAGGCTGCGGTAAGCTATACTTCTACGAAGGTGCTGGAGATTGTCCCGGAGGGCGTCAGAGTCGAAAAGGACGGGAAGGAATTTGTAATAGAAGCGGACTCCGTTGTCTGCGCGCTTGGGTTCCGCGCGCCCTACGATAAAGTGGACGCGCTTTGCAATGAAGTGGATGAATATTATATTATCGGTGACTGCAGGAATGTGGGACAGATCTACCATGCAACAAATCAGGCATATTATGCGGCGCTGAAAGTATGATTTATTTTTTCCTAAATAAATAGGAAACGATAGGTTTGAGGGATTAAATCCATTCATTTATACTAAAATTAAGTTAAAAATAATTGTGAAAAAACAAGGTAAGAAGACCAGAATAAAGAATGAAAGGAGTTTTATCATGAATTACGAGAGTACCAGAAAAATTGTCCTCGACGCGATTATGGAGGCGGTTGAGCAGAAGCTGATTAACGGAACCTCCGGCAACATTGCGATGAGGACGCCTGAGAATCCGAATATCGTATGTATTACGCCAAGCGGTATTTCCTATACCGGAATGACGCCGGAAGATATTGCGGTAGTTGAAATGAAAGAGGATGGAACAAATGAATGGATTGAGGGTAATTATAAGCCGTCTTCTGAGGTTCCTATGCATACGGCTGTGATGCGCGCAAGAAAGGATGTAAACGCAACGGTACATACGCACAGCATGTATGCAACGATTTGTGCAATGGGAGAAAATCCTGGGCTCCTTCCAATTACGCCTCCACAGTGTGAATTTACTCCGGTAGGAATCGTAAGCTTCACCATGCCAGGTTCGAATGATGTTGCAGATAAGGTGGCGGATATTATCGGCGAGTCTGGAAGAGTCTGCTTAATCAAGAACCATGGAATGTTCTCTTGCGGAAAGGATATGAAAGGCGCTATGCATGCAACCATATATACGGAAGAAATGGCACAGACGACGGTTATTGCGAAGACGCTGGGAAACTATGAGCCGATGCCGGAGGAAGCGGTAAAGGCAATGCAGGCATTGATTGCGGCAGACCAGGCAGTATAGCCTGATAAAAAGAGAAAAGGAGAAGAAAATTATGGAAAGAAATGAAGTATTGGCAAACATCATTGAATTTGCTTCAAGAGCATATGAGAAGCCGGCGGCTGAAATTAACGAGAATACCAAAATATCAGAGGAACTTGGCGTGCGCTCTATGCAGCGTGTGGCGCTGAGCGCGTCCATCGAGAATGAGTATGACGTTATGATTCCGGTTGCGAGAATTGGTCAGTTTGAAACGATAGGAGACCTGGTAGATCACGTTATGGAGGAAATGTAAGGAGAAGGCTATGTTGACAAATGTAAAGCTTGGAAAGAATATGCGGAGTGTTTCCATCGTAGGTGTTGGAGCAACGCCATTCTTTAACGGTGTAGAGAACCCCGCGTATAAAGGATTGACGAATGGAGAGCTTTTTGGCTATGCAGCGCTGGACGCAATGGCGGATGCGGGCGTGGAGCCAAGGGATGTGCAGTATTTCTTCCATGGGTCGGCGAACCCGCATGTATTGAATGGCTGTATTACACCGAATCTTCAGGTTGCCGATTGGTTCGGAATGCGCGGAAAGGGATCAATTTCACATTCAGAAGGCTGCTGTACCGGTTATATCGGACTGGAAGAAGCTGTATTTGCAGTAGCGAGCGGAGCTTATGATATCGTACTCAGCGGCTGCAGCGAGCAGGGTACTGGAATGCCGGACGGAAATACTCCGGACCATATGAGAACAGCTCTTACTTCCGAGGTTCTTTTCCCGGATTTGGATTCGATTTTTGATCGTGCTTATGGAAGATACTTAGGCGGAGGCCCGGGCATGAACCATGATGACTGGATTAATTATTATGCACATGAGAATGGGTTGACGCCGGAGCAGGTGGATGACGTACTGAATCATCAGGCTTATCATTTCAGAAGAAATGCAACCCTCTGCCCGCGGGCGATCCGGAGGACCCCATATGACGAGATGGCAAAGGAAGCAGGATTTGACAACGTATGGGAGTTTATGAAGTCGCCGCATAATCCAAAGATGTCCCAGTATCTTAGAACGTCCAGTGATTCCTGTGTCGCAGACGGAGCCGCCGCATGCATCGTAGTCCCGACTGAGATTGCGCATAAGTTTCATGCGAAGCCGGTTGAGGTATTAGGAACCGGAGCTTCTGTATTAGATGCGATTGTGCCTCATTTGGAGAAAAAGGCGACTGCCGAGGCGGCGCGTCAGGTATTTGAGATGACGGGACTTACCGCAGACGATATGGATTTGGTATTTGTAAATGATTTTATCGGTTCTTCCGCATTCCTTGCGGCCGAGGAAATCGGTTATCTGCCAAAGGGGGAAGGATGGAAATATGCGCTTGACGGAAGGCTTGCCTATGACGGAGATAAGCCGATGAATACAAACGGAGGCCGTACCTCGTATGGACATGCATTTGGCGCCTCTGGAATGGCGGATATTTTTGAAGCAGTAACACAGATGCGCGGCGAGGCAGGAGAACGTCAGGTGAAGAAGCAGCCGAAATACACATTTTTAAGAGGATTCGGCGGTGCGCAAAACGTCCGGGCTACGATCCTCAGAGCAGGTTTTTAAAGGAGGGCGGTCATGAGCACAGAAAGAATTACAGTAAAAACAGAGGAATTCTGGAACAGAGAGCATGTAGTTGAAAAATTCTGGAATGGTTTAAAGGACGGAATCGTTTATGCAAAAAAGTGTAAGGAATGCGGAGCAATTGAATTTCCGCCGCATCATGCATGCAATACTTGCGGTTACCATGAAACAGAGTGGACAACGCTGAAAGGAACAGGCGTCCTCAAGAGCTTTGTATTTACAGGCGTTTTAAATGCAAGGCTTGAGCTTGAGGACAGAGGATTGAAATATGTATGCGGCGAAGTGGAATTAGATGAAGGTCCGGCAATCAATGCAGTCATTCTGGGAATTAACAGAAAGAAGGCTAAAACGATCCAGGGGCAGCTTCCGATGCGCGTACGCCCGGTATTTTACGATATGGGAAGGTATACGACTTTGTTTTTTGAACTGGATGAAGATTAACTGTCCGATTCAGGAAATGATGAATGTCTGCTCAAAGAGCTCCGAGATATGTTCGGAGCTTTTTGAAAATATAGATTTGATAAGGAGAAGAATATGAATCAATTTATAGAAGGTATGGTTGAGAAAGCGAAAGAGGCTCCGCAGAGGGTATGTTTTCCGGAGTCCTACAGTGTGGATATCTTAAGGACGGCGGAGGAAGTAATCCGCACCGGGATTGGCACGCCGGTTCTGCTTGGCAGCAGGACGGATATAGAAAAGCTTGCCGCAGAGCATGAGGTATCTGTATTGGGATTTGAATATTTTGATACGACGGACGCAGAATTTATAGATGGGTTTGCAGAGGATTATATTGCAAAAAATGAAGGGAAACGCAAGAAACCGACCGTAAAGAAGCTGACGAACGATCCGGTACGCTGCGGAATGTTTCTTCTGAATATGGGATATGTGGACTGTGTGGCGGCTGGAAAGGAATATTCCACAGGCGATGTGATTATGGAAGCAATGCAGGGCGTAGGACTTGCGGAAGGCGTGGAGAGTCCGTCCAGCCTCGGAATTGCAGATATTCCGGGTTTTGACGGCCCGCAGGGGCAGATGCTTGGCCTCGCAGACTGCGCGGTAACCGCACAGCCGGATGCGGGAGCTCTTGCAGGAATTGCAATATCCTCTGCGGATACGGCAAGGACGCTTCTTGGATGGGAGCCGAGGGTTGCGATGCTGGCATTTTCTACTACTGGAAGTGCAGAGCATGAGACGATAGACGTAGTAAGAGAAGCAGTGAAACGGGTGCATGAGCTGCGCCCGGAGATTAAGTGCGATGGGGAATTCCAGTTGGATTCTGCGATTATTCCAAAGGTGGCGGAACATAAAGTAAAACGGGAAAGCGAGGTTGCCGGGAAGGCGAATATTTTGATTTTCCCCAACCTCCATGCCGGAAATATCGGCGTAAAGCTGATTCAGATCTTCGGTCATGCCAATGCTTACGGTCCGGTTCTTCAGGGATTTGCAAAGCCGGTCTGTGATTTTTCCAGAAGCGCTCCGGTAGATGAGATGCTTGGAAATGTAGCAATGCTGGTAATCCGCGCGGCAGCGGCAAAATAAAAATATGACGGCATCGGCAGCAGAACGATACTGACCGATGCCGTCATATTTTATTTCATAGGAAAGTGCGTATATGGATTCTTAGTAATATGGAAACAGCTTTAAGCGATTGTCACCGCTGCGGTCCGGCCTCTCAAGCGTCACTTCTCCGGTCGCGGCCCACTCGCATCCCCGGACGAACATGGTAATGAAATTAAAACGGTCCAAAGCTTCCCAATGGCCTATGGATGTTGCAAATACGCGGCCTTTTCCATATTCATTGGTCCAGACTACCGGAGTATACTGGTTTACGCCAGGCATCTTCGAGAGATCTCCGTCTGGAATCTCTACCGGATGATGTGCCGGAGGAAAACCGGGGACACGATAAAAATCGACGTTGTCATAGATAGAAGCTAATACGTGCATCTTCGCTTCCGGATGAATGATCAGATGCGTGAACAGATCGTCAAAAACATTCATCCATTCTGCATCAATGCCTTTCGTAATCGGATGATCCGGATCGGTGGTTTTTACCATGTGATCATCCTTGGGACAGCGGCGGCATCCCTGGTCCATTGCGCAGTATCCGCCGAGAAGCTTACGCCATTCGTCCGGCCAGTGGGCATCTACCCAAATGCTGGAATGATAGAAGACAATTCCTTTTCCTCTCGCTGCGAAGTCATAGACCGCCTGCTCTGTTTTTTCGCCAAAACGTCTGGCGGGCTCTGTTGGCAGAAGTTTTCCGTCATAGTTTATCAGTAAGAGATCATAGGGCTCAAGAAATTCCGGCGTGATATTACGGAACTCTTCAACGATGACTACCTGAAAACGTCCGGTTGCTTCAAGGAGTTTGCGGAGCCTTTCATTTAATTTTCTGCTCTGGTGTTCAATGGTAACAAGACCGGATACCAGAAGCACATGGATTGTTTTCATAGAGTACCTCCTTCATATAATTGATGACTTTATTGTATGATTTTGTATTCGGACTGACATACCGAGTTTTTCCTAAAAAATTAGGAAATAAGGGAATTGAGGGAACTAGAAGCAGGGGGTATAGTAAGGCTGTAAGTAAAGTAAACGGACCGGAACGTGAAGAACTTAGAAAACAAGCAACAAGTAAACAGGAAGAGAGAACAATAAGAAAAGAGGATGAACAAATGGAAAAAGTTAAAAAAGGTTATGGAAAAGGCTGGCTGCTGATTATTTATGCATTTTTGGCATATTTTACGGCCACTGCTGTGGGAAGTGCGATGAATGCCGCTTCCGGAACTTTAGCGGAGCTTCATGGGTGGAACGCCGCAGTTCTTACCAGCCTGATTTCAGCAGGCTCGCTTGCAAATATTGTCGCCGCTTTTGTACTTGGCAAGTTGTCTGTAAAGTATTCAGCAAAAAAGCTCAGTCTTATCTGCTTTGCAATTTATGCAGTGGTAATGGTCGGGCTTGGAGTAACGGGCAACTTTGTAATCTTTGCTGTCTGCCTGATTCTTGCGAATGGAATATCATCCGGTATCGGCTATCAGCTTTCGCCGGTATTGATTTCCCGGTGGTTTCCTAAGAGGAAGGGGGTAGTTATGGGAATTGCGACAATGGGTATTCCGCTCTGCTCAGGCGTGGCAACGATGATCTATCAGGCTGGCTATGCTTCTATGGGGTCGCTTGGCGGATTCCTTCCGTTTATTGCAATTGCAGTCATAGCAGCTCTTATGATGATTGCCTGCCTTGCTGATAATCCGGCAGATAAAGGCTATGTACCGGATAACGGAGCAATAGTAGAAGGAATAAAGGAAGAAAAAGGAATTAATAGAGAAAGTATCTGGACTACGAAGAAACTTCTTACAACCCCGCAGGTCTGGATTCATGGAGTTACACTGGGAATACAGCTTCTGTTTGCAAGCGGTTTGATGGTTCAGTTGTTCCCAAGGCTTCTTGAGATTGGTTTTGATCCTGGACAGGCAGGTATGATGATGCTGGCATCCGGACTTCTTGCGCTGCCGGGCTCCTACATCTGCGGGTTAATTGATTCAAAAGTCGGAGCAAGAAAAGCGGCCTGCACAACATATATATTCGGCGTTGCGGCAATGCTTTTGAACCTTACAGGAACGACAATCGGCGTGTGGGCGTCCCTTGTTATGATTGGCATGGTGGTCGGCGGAGCCGCAAACTGGCCGGCGTCTCTGTGCATTGAGGAATTTGGCGACAGCTTTGCAAATGGATATGGAGTGATACAGCCGATTATCCAGATTGTCGGAGCGGTGGGGCCAGCGTTCTTTGCGGCATTCTATGGAATTACAGGAAGCTACCGGATTCCATATATTTGCGGAGCGGTGCTTATGGCAGTTGGCTTCGTTGCCTTTGTCGGGCTGGCGAAGGCTGGTTTCGTAAAAAAAGAAGAATCACGTCAATAAACAAGATTAAAAATATATGAAATTGACATATAAAAGACTGCAAAACATAGAGATACATGAAAGGCATCAGGAGACTGGTGCTTTTTTGTGTACAAAAATACGGGAACAGGGTATAATACGAATAGAAAATGAAGCAAGGATTGCTGGAGGCAAGGCTATGGCAATTAAAACAATTGAAATTTTAAATGTGATGGTATTTAAGCGTCATTTGAGAAAGAATAATGCTGCTTTTAACTCTGTGGAAGAAGGGGATTCATTTAATGATGGGTTCAAGTTAAAATTTTGTGATGGAATAAATGTTCTGATTGGTGAAAATGGAGTTGGAAAGACTACCATCCTAAAAATGCTCTACGCAGCAACACAATGGTCGATTAAGCAGACAGACCAGGGAAAAACGAAAAGATTTGTACAGTTTTTCTCAAACAGCCTGAAAGACAGCGATGCTTTGAAAAATGCAGTAAATAAAGAAGACTATTGTTATTATAAAGTTTCAGACGGTACACATAGTTTTGAAGACAGTCTTTCACATAAAAGTTTTTTTAATTAAAATCAATGGCTTGGATTAGATATACAATCTGTATTTATTCCTACGACAGAGATGCTGTCTCATGCGAAGGGTTTTCTGGCTATGAACCAGAAATATAATATGCCGTTTGATGGAACACAAATAGATATTATTGTAAATGCATCCTTGCCAGAGACGCGGGAAATTCCAGCTGTTATGAGCAAAATTCTTGACAAGCTCAGTGGCGTAATTGATGGAACTGTCATTTTGGAGAACGATTCTTTTTATGTATTAAAAAAAGATGGACGGAAAG
>CAOKJI010000044.1 GCA_948468495.1 uncultured Dorea sp.
ACTGCGCGCCTGCTCAGAGCGCCTTGAAAATCCATTCTCTCCATCTGCATCCTTCTCTGCAGCGCTATTGATAAAAATAGAATAACATATCCTTTCGTTTTTTTATAGATTTTTTAGAGGAAGTTTATTGACTTTATACCGTTATAGCGTATCATCTTTATAGAGGTGATGATTATGCGAGAGAAATTCGCACGTTTTATGGCAGGCCGCTACGGCATGGACTCATTGGGACGCTTTACCATGGCTCTGACGCTTATTTTTATTATTTTGAATTATTTTACCAGAAACAGACTGGTTCCGCTCCTTGCATGGGCAGGAATCATTCTGACTTATTACCGGATGTTTTCCAGAAACACCTATAAACGGTCTGCAGAAAATCAACGATATCTGCATCATACGGCGAAGCTGCGCCATTGGTTTTACACACAGAAGAATCTCTTCGCCCAGAGAAAGACCCACCATATATACAAGTGTCCTTCCTGTAAGCAGAAAATCCGGATTCCCAAAGGCAAGGGCCGGATTGAAATCCGCTGTCCCAAATGCGGCACCACATTTATCAAAAAAAGCTAAGGAGCGGCTCTATGTTTGGCTATATTGCGATTAACAAAGCGGAAATGAAATTCAGGGACTTCGACACGTATCACGCATACTACTGCGGGCTCTGCAAGGTTCTGAAGGATAAATACGGCAAACCAGGACAGCTTACTCTGTCCTATGATATGACATTTCTGATTCTCCTGCTTTCCGGCTTATACGAGCCGGAAGAAGAGATGAAGCAGGTGAAATGCATGGCCCATCCATTTCAAAAACATACCGCGGTAATCAACCAGTTTACACCTTACGCTGCAGATATGAATCTGATTCTGTCCTATTATAAATGCATCGACGACTGGCGGGACGAGCGCAGCAAAAAAGCATATATAAACGCCCGGCTTCTCCATACAAAAGCGGAGAATCTTACGAAACGCTATCCTGATAAAATAACGCTCATTACAGACCGGCTCCGTCACTTATCTGCCTGTGAGAAAAGAGATGAGCAGGATTTGGACAAAACAGCCGGGCTATTCGGAGAAATTATGGCAGAAATCTTTGCCTATAGGCAGGATGAATGGGAAGGTTCTCTGCGCAAATTCGGATTTTTCTTAGGGAAATTCATTTATCTGATGGATGCATTTGAAGATATTAATGACGATTTGGCAAATGGATGCTATAATCCTTTAAGAGAAGTTTATGAACGCTCTGACTTTAACGACTACTGCAGACAGATTCTGACTATGATGATTGCAGAGTGCTCCAGAGAATTTGAAATGCTTCCCATTCTTACCCATGCGGAAATCCTTCGCAACATTCTCTATTCCGGCGTATGGTGCCGGTATGAGGCCGTCTGTGAAAAACGCCGGAAAGAATCGGAAGCGTCGAAGAATCCTGCAGAAACTTCTCAGGAAAACTAAGGACTTTGTTCTCTTTCAGAACGAATCCCTCGCATCATTCAGGAGAATAAACATGACAGACCCATATCAGATATTAGGCGTTTCGAGGAATGCAAACGATGACGAAATTAAGAAAGCTTACCGTAATCTAAGCAGAAAATACCATCCCGACGCCAATATCAATAATCCAGACAAAGATTTTGCTGAAGCAAAATTCAAGGAAATCCAACCGGCTTACCAGCAGATTATCCGGGATAAAGAATCCGGAAGCAGCTCTTCCTCCTATGGAAGTTCTTATGAATCAGAAGACCCCTTCGGAGGCTTCGGAAGCTTCTGGGGCAATCCCTTTGGAAGCGGTTCCTACCGCCAGTCCGGCGCTTCCTCCACAGACAATGAAGAGGATTTGCATCTTCGCGCCGCCGCCAATTACATTAACAGCATGCACTACAGAGAAGCGCTGAATGTACTTGGCAGCATCAAAGAGCGCTCCGACAAATGGTACTATTACAGCGCTCTCGCCAATTCCGGCCTTGGAAATAATGTAATTGCCTTAGAACACGCCAAAACTGCTTACCAGATGAATCCGAACGATATGCAGTATCAGGTACTATTACAACGCCTGCAGAATGGCGGAAGCTGGTATCAGACCAGACAAAGCCCCTATCAGACATACCCGATGGCAGGCGGAAACTATTGTATGAAGCTGTGCGTTGCCAATATTATCTGCAACCTCTGCTGCGGCGGAGGTATGTGCTGCGGCGGACCGGGATATTATGGAGGATATATGTAATGAAATCACTTGTTCTTGCCGAGAAACCTTCTGTGGCGCGGGATATTGCCCGCGTCTTAAATTGTCATAAGAATATTGCCGGCGCCATCGAGGGCAGCCAGTATATTGTAACCTGGGCCCTGGGCCATCTGGTAACCCTTGCCGACCCGGAAGAATATGATAAGAAATTCAAAGAATGGGATATGTCCTATCTTCCCATGATTCCAGAGAAATGGGAGCTGGTTGTTATCAAACAGACTTCCAAACAATATCACAATGTAAAGGCTCAGCTCTTCCGCAAAGATGTGTCAGAAATTATTATTGCAACAGACGCAGGCCGGGAGGGCGAGCTTGTAGCCCGCTGGATTCTTGACAAATCCGGCTGTAAAAAGCCGATAAAGCGGCTCTGGATTTCCTCCGTAACCGACAAGGCTATCCGGGAAGGCTTCGCCCGCCTAAAGGACGGACGCTCCTACGATAATTTGTATCACGCGGCCAGGAGCCGGGCAGAGGCCGACTGGCTGGTAGGAATCAACGCTACCAGAGCCCTGACCTGCAAGCATAATGCCCAGCTCTCCTGCGGCCGCGTCCAGACCCCGACGCTGGCTATCATCGCAAACCGGGAAGCGCAGATTCGCTCCTTTAAACCGGAAGAATACTTCGGACTTACATGCTGCGCCGGAGGCATCACATGGGCTTGGCAGAATAAGAGCAGCGGAAGCCTTCGCACATTTCAGAAGGATTCTCTCACAAAGCTTAAGTCCCAGTTAAATGGCGCCGCCCTCTCTGTAACAGATGTAAAAAAGTCCGCCAAAAAAACATTTTCCCCAGGACTTTATGACTTAACCGAACTCCAAAGAGACGCGAACAGACGCTTCGGCTTCTCTGCCAAACAAACCCTGAATATCATGCAGCGGCTGTACGAGACCCACAAGGTACTTACCTACCCGAGAACCGATTCCCGCTACATTGGAAACGATATCGTACCTACAATCAAAGAACGGTTAAAGGCCTGCAATATCGGCCCCTATAAGAAATTTATCCCGGAGCTTCTAAAAGCCCCCCTGCGGATAAACAAATCCTTTGTAGACGATAAAAAAGTCAGCGATCACCACGCCATTATTCCAACTGAGGAATACGTTCAGTTAGACCATATGACGAACGAAGAACGTAAAATCTATGACCTGGTGGTAAGGCGCTTTCTTGCCGTCCTTTCTCCGGCATTTGAATACGAACAGACCACTCTGTCAGCCGCCGCTTCCGGCGAACGGTTTACCGCAAAGGGGAAACTGGTTCAATCCGCCGGCTGGAAATCTGTCTACGAAGATAGTCCGTTCGATGATTCGGACGAAATTACCGAAGAGACCGATTCTTTCGGTAACAGCCGGGATACCTTCCGCCAGCCGGACCAGTCTCTCCCGGAGGTCAGACAAGGCTCACAACTTCCCGTTACCCGGGCCAATCTCACCTCCCAAAAGACAAAACCGCCGGCAAGATTTACCGAGGCCACCCTCCTTACTGCTATGGAGAACCCGGTTAAATACATGGAATCACAGGATAAGAAAGCCCGGAAAACACTGAGCGAAACCGGAGGACTCGGAACGGTTGCCACCCGGGCAGACATCATTGAAAAGCTGTTCCATTCCTTCCTGATTGAGAAGAAAGGCAATGAACTCTTCCTGACTTCAAAGGGAAAGCAGCTCCTTGCCCTTGTGCCGGAGGATTTGAAAAAGCCAGAACTTACCGCCCAGTGGGAAATGAAACTGGCTGAGATTGCAAAAGGCTCTCAGAAAGAAAGCGCATTTATACAGGATATTAAAACCTATACCAATACGCTGATTCATCAGATAAAGACATCCGGCGAAACCTACCGCCACGACAACCTGACCAACACCAAATGTCCCCGCTGCGGCAAGCGTATGCTGTCCGTAAACGGAAAGAACGCAAGGCTCCTGGTATGCCAGGACAGAGAATGTGGTTACCGGGAAACCATTGCCCGTCTCAGTAACGCAAGATGCCCCAACTGCCATAAGAAAATGGAAATTCTAAAGAAAGGGGGAGAAGAAACCTTTGTCTGCAGCTGCGGTTATAAGGAAAAACTATCGGCATTTAAAATAAGACGCCAGAAAGAAGGCGCCGGAGTAACCAAAAAAGATGTGCAGAAATATCTGAAAAAACAACAGACAGAAGCGGTAAATACCGCATTTGCAGACGCACTTTCCGGAATCAGGCTTGACTGATTCCGGAATACAGCTTTTCAATCGTTCTTCTAAACTCATAAAACATATCAATATAAACCTCAACTATTGTTCCACAATATTCCTTCACGATTTCGCCGTCATAATCGTGGGCCAGCTGATTCCTTACCTTCAGCATCTCCATCCACACATCGTCTCCCAGCAGCCCTGCCTCAAACGCTTTGCGAAGAACCTCCCTCGGTGAACCTGCCACAAAATCTATGATTGCATAATGCTGCACTAAAATGTCTTTCATCACTTTCCAGCTTAAATCAAAAGTAATACTAAACTTTGCACTTGTACCGCTCAATACAAAAGAATCTGTTAAATCTCTTTTCTTTGCCTCATTTAATGCATCTAACGACTTCCGGAAGGATTCATATCTTTTTCTAAATCTGTCGTCCATATTTCCTAATATCCTCCACTAACAGCTCATTCCTGCATGTATCCAAATCAACCACATCCACAGAATACAGCGTAGGCAGCATCTCCACTTCTTCCAGGAACACATCCATCTCTTCGATGCCTGATACCGCAATATCAATATCGCTCCGCTCTCTAGCCGTTCCTTTCGCTCTTGAGCCAAACAGAATCGCTTCATTCGCAGAATACTTCCTGCAGAGTTCTCCCACCGCCTGAATTACTTCTTCCGCATACATGCCATCTCACCCGCTTCTCTAATCATTTACGCCTGTACTGCATTCAACCAGAACTAAAATCACAGTCGTATATGCAGACAGTAACTCACAAGAAGCAAGAAATTCAGAAAGAAGCCCAGAAATAACTATTTCTGGGCTTCTTAAAAGGCGCCAACCAGATTTGAACTGGTGATAGAGGTGTTGCAGACCTTTGCCTTACCACTTGGCTATGGCGCCTTGCTTCGTGTGCTTATATAGTATAACAAATGTCCTCCGCCAAGTCAACACCAAAATTTCAACAAAAACCAGCAAAACCGCAGTTTTCGGGCCGGAGCAGGCGACGTATGAACTGTTACCAAATTAATATCCCAGCTCTTCATTCACCAGAATGACTTTGATACGTTTCGGTACTTTGGAATATCTGGTTACCACGAACTGGCAGCATATGGTATCCGGCGATTTACAGTCTGCACAGGAACCGGTCTTTTTACAGGGTGTCTGAATCGGAAATCTCTGTGCGTTAGCCGTCGCCGCTTCATTTCTCGCCCGCGACCATGCATCCTCTAATGTCTTTACCGCTTTATTCATACCTACGACCATAATTACCGCTCTCGGTCCGTAGATAATTCCCGCTGCGCGGTTACCTCTTCCATCAATGTTAACCAGAATACCGTCCTCTGTAATGGCGTTCGTGCTGCACAGCATTACATCACTTCCAAGAACCGCAAGCTCTGTCTCCCGCTTTTCTTCCTCGGTCTTGCAGAGATTCCTGTCATAGACCTGATAATTTCCAGCGCCAAGAGCGTCTTTTATTCCAACTGCATCTACAGACACCGAGCCGCCCCAGCCTATGGAGCTTCCTTCCGGAATCAATTTCAGCGCCATTTCCAATGCTTCCTCCTTCGATTCTGCAAAGAATCCTTCCATATTGCGGGATTCCAGTCCCTTTATTATCTTTTCTGCAAGCATTCTGTTCCGAATCTTTTTATTTTGCTCCATGTCTTCTTCCTCCTTTAGAAATTTACAGCTTTTATTGACTTTACAGTGAACTTCACGCTTTCCCAGCGTTCATTCTGCAAATCCTTATACGGACAATATCTAAATCCGCATCTTCATAAAATACAAGGCAACCATAATTCTCGTCCTGTTTCCGTTACTCATTATATCATATCCAAGGATCTCTTTCACCTTATTCATCTTATAATTCAGAGTATTTTTATGACAATATACTGCCTTTGCAGTATGAAGGACGCTGCAGTCATTTTCAAAAAACGCTTTTAGTATTTCCAGATAATCCGTTCCATTCTCCTCGTCATACTGAATCAGCCGTCCCAACACTTCATCAATAAATCCTTCACCCAGTTCCGGATGCCGCAAATCAGACAAAATCTTATATACTCCCAGTTCTTCATAAGCCAGGATATTCTTTTCAATCGCAGTCCTGGTAAGCTGATATGCTGTCATAGCATGCTCATAACTCTCCTGAAGCGACTGCAGCTTCGATACCTCTGTGCCGATTCCTGCATACACCCGATTGTCGGAGCCGCATACCCTCTCCAGCACGCCCTTCACCTGCTCTTTGTCCTGCCTGGCCGCCATAATCAGAAGTCTGCCGCCCTCTTCTGTTACAAGTCCCTTTTCCAAGGAATAATGAATCTCCCTGGCAATTTCCAGAAGACGCTTATTACCATTTCTGTCCCGATATGCATTGCAGCTTAATACGGCCATGATATATCTCATATTCCGGTAGAATCCGTCGTATTCAAAGTAATGAAGATACGCCGCTTCATTATCCGGATAATAGAGCGCATTCTTCAAAGCCGTATTTAAGTTCGTCTCCCTCTGCTCATTCTTGAGCAGTACCGAAGCAAATAACCGCATTACATCCAGATACGGCGTATTCCATCCGGCTGCAAACAGAGGAAAATGATTCTCATTGCAGTATTCCAGCACGCGCTCCGAGTAACGTTTGCCGTCATGAAGGGACAGCACCAGTCCTCCTGCTCCGGCGTCATTCAATTGCCGGACAAAGTCTAACAGCCACTCGTCAGAATCAAACTGGAGCCCGGCATTAAATATCAGCTCATTGCCATGAAGCAGCTTAATAAATTCTGGATTTTCCACAATATGCGTCCACTCGATAATCTTGTCAAAACAGCTTGTCGTAACCAGCCGGATATCATATAAGGGTTCTATCTCGTGATACAGTTCCTCCAATGCCACAGCCATAACCAATCTCCTCTCGTCAGTTAGAATAAAAACGGGCTTTCCGCAATTCCCGCCGTTGTCCCTCCAAAAAAACGCAGCTTTCATTCCGCACATTCTCACGAAGAATTTTATTAAAAAGTTATGCATATTTATTCTATGCAGCCATTTTACCACAATTGTGCTCAAAGCACAATTATCTTGGAAATTTATGTATCAAAAAGCTATACCCTATTTGTCCCGAACATGATATATTGTATAAAGAACACAAACAATCAATAGATTGTAACCCCGAATCGTGTTCAAGTCCAATCTCCAGATTGCTAAAAGGCCGCGCTTTATGCGCAGCCCTTTTTAGTTTCTGTATTCTCTGTGTGAAGACTGATTTCACAACATATCTGAACACAATCCCCATACCCGTCGGCTTATTATGACAATCTTTTAAGGATTTCATTCAGAATATGACCCGAAACCTCCTCCTTAGACATCAGCTCCAGCGCCTGCGTTCCATCCTCTGTAATAATCGTAACCACATTCGTATCTGTTCCGAAGCCGGCCCCCTGAATCTTTAAGTTATTGGCAACTATCATGTCCGCATTCTTTCTTGCAAGCTTCTCCTTTGCATTTTCCAGAAGATTCTGCGTCTCCATTGCAAATCCGCATAAGAATTGCCCTTCTTTCTTATGGCTCCCCAGATATCCCAGGATATCCCTGGTCCGCTCTAACTCTAGCGTCAGCTCCCCGTCAGACTTCTTCATCTTCTCATCGCTGACATTCTTCGGCCTGTAATCCGCCACTGCAGCGGCTTTGATGATAATGTCCATCCCGGCGCTTCTTGCCGTTACCTCCTGAAACATATCCTCCGCCGTTACAACCGGAACCACCTCTACAAACATCGGCGGCGTCAGCGAAGTCTTCCCGCTGATAAGCGTCACCTCGGCGCCTCTGAGCGCGCAGAGCTTCGCAATACTGTATCCCATCTTTCCGGTGGAATGGTTGGTAATATAGCGAACCGGGTCTAACAATTCCTGAGTCGGTCCGGCCGTCACCAATACTTTCTTCCCTGTCATATCCTTCTCACAGGCACAGGCCATCAGCACATACTGCAGCAGTTCTTCAGGCTCCGGCATCTTCCCCGCGCCCACATCGCCGCAGGCCAGTCTCCCGCTTGCCGGTTCGATTACCGTCATACCATATCTCTCCAGCGTATCCATATTCTCCATGGTTGCCGGATTCTCATACATTCTGGTATTCATGGCAGGCGCGATAATCTTCGGGCAGTCGCAGGCCAGCACCGTAGTTGTCAGCATATCGTCTGCAATGCCATGAGCAAGCTTAGCTATCACATTAGCCGTCGCCGGCGCGATTAATACCGCGTCTGCTTCCTTGGCAAGCGCCACATGCTCCGTACTGTACTCATGATTCCTGTCAAATGTATCGGTCAGACACCGCCTGTTTGTCAACGCTTCAAACGTCAGAGGCGCAATAAATTCTCTTGCATGCTCCGTCATAATCACCTGCACATCCGCGCCTGATTTAATGAAAAGACTGGTAAGCGCCGCGCTCTTATATGCTGCAATCCCTCCGGTTATCCCAAGAATAATCTTCTTCCCCTTTAGCATCTCTTCCCACTCCTTTACAGAAAA
>CAOKJI010000045.1 GCA_948468495.1 uncultured Dorea sp.
CATAATTACCCTCAGTGAACAAGGGCGGGCGTTCTCCTGACTAGAAGGTAACGGTGAATGATGTGCAATAACAGGAATTGAGGGAAATATATGATAACAGAAGTATCTATATGGTTAAACAGCAACGAAGATATGGTGATTGCAGTATATGAAGCGGCTACCGTTCTGCTCTGTATTACGCTGGTTGTAAGCTGGGGGAGGAACCGGTATGTGGAACGGGAGAACCATTATCTGGAAATCCAGAGGCTCCTGATGCAGCAGTATTATGAAATGCTGAGGGAGCAGATTATACAGACAAGGAAGCTGCGCCATGATATTGCCAATCATCTGCACACAGTGGAGACTCTTGAGGAGGACGGACGGGCTGAGACAGCGGGAGAATACAGGCAGTATCTTATGGAGCGGTATCAGGAACTAAAGCAGGCGGGGTATGTCAGCGATCCGCTGGTGGACGCGGTGCTGTTTCAGAAAGTGAAGTTTTGCAGGGAGCATGGGATTAATCCGGATATTGAGCTGATGAATCTGAATCTTGAAGGGATGGAAGATTTCGAGCGGATGCGGTTCTTTTTTGAACTGACGGAGTATGCAATCTGGAAAGTGATGGATTCCAGAGCGGGGGAAACCGGAGGGACAATTCACCTGTATACGGAAATAGAAAAAGGATATACCCTGATTGGATGCGAACTGGCGCCTGCAGTAAAAAAGCAGACGGATAAGAAAATGGCGCTGGGTGCAATCCGGCAGATTGCGGAGGGCTATCATGGATTTGTGAAGCTTGAACAGAGTGAAAAGGCTCAGAACGTGATGGTTGCATTCCGCATCAGCCAAAGTAACGGATGACTTGGTACGGACGCGTATAATTAACAGTGAATTACGTAAGGCTGTATTGAATGAGGAGTTCCTTGTGTAATGTTGTAGTTGAAAGGGGAAAATGATGCCGGCAGGTTTTGCAATAGATAAGTTTGCCCAATTGTCGCTGATGGATTTGGGATTTTTTATTACATATATGCATTTGGCCAATATCAAGAAGAACTGCAGGGCGATATTTGTTCTAATGTTTTTCTGTTCTGCTTCTACGTCCTGCTTTCTTTTCGCAGTGGCTGAGACGGGGAATGAGTCGTTATATTCCTTGCTGCATACGATTGCAATGATATGTTATACTACGGCGTATGTATGGATTAATGAAGATGATTTATGGAAGACTTTCGCTGCGATTTCCATATCGGATTTGTTTGGAGGCGTTCCGCAGCATGTTATGGCGGCAGCAGTGGAAGGAAATGACTGGAAGCTGCATGTTTCCTTTGCTCCGGGGATTCCGTATATTCCGTATGGATTTATTATGGGGGTAATGTTATATCTGGTTTTGTTCCTTGCATTTCGTAAATATCTGATACAATTTTCCAAAGAACCTATGGGAAAGAAGCTGTGGGTTCGTATTTTTGGAGCTGTTTATATGATAAATGCGTTGCTGCGCATTACTTCCATGCATAGAGAGATGGTGTTTACCCATAAGCAGAGCTGGGAAATGGGAATTGAATGGGGGATTTTTCTGCTTTCTCTTACGGTGGCGCTCGTTTTCTGTGATTCTAAGCGGACAGAGAGGCAGAAGCAGTATTATTTGAGACTGCAGAATCAGGTTTTGAAATGGCACTATGAGACATTAAAAGAACAGATTGCGGTTACCCGTAAATTTCGGCAGGATGTGTCCGGTATGCTGTCTAAAGGGGGAGGCGTTCATTCGGATGTTCAGAAGGAAAAGTTGCAGGAATTGATATCTGTACAGTCGGAGAGAGCTGTCGGCGCGGCGGTTGTTGGGGGAGAGATTGTAGATCAGGTGCTTGTGAATAAGAAAAACCAGTGTGAAGAAGAGGGAATTGTATTCCAGATTGAAGTGGGAAAAATTGTTCTGTCAGGATATGAAGAGATGGACGTAGTCATTCTTCTGTATAATATACTGGACAATGCAATAGAAAGCTGCAGGAAGATTCCGGCCGGAGAGCAGCGCAGGATTTACCTGAGTATCGAACAGAAGGAAAAGAATCTGATTATTTGCTGCCGAAATGACAGATGGGGAGAGAGAACCTTAAGAGAAGGAAAACGGACATGGAAGAAGGATAAGAATCTTCATGGGACAGGTATGGAAATTATCAGAACGGTAGTAGAGAAATATCAGGGACAGTGGACGTTTGAGGAAAAGGAGACAGAATTTATCGCCAGAGCAGAATTGCCGGAAAAACTTAAAGATATATAAAGACACAAAGAGAGGACAGTTGATAAGATGGTTCAGATACTTGTTTTTGATGACGACGGGAAGGAATGCCGGTGGGCCAAAGAAACTCTGGAGAGTTTTGCAAGGGAAGAGGGAAAGAATGTGACAGTCCGAACGGTAAGCGATGAGGAAAGCCTGATGAAATATGTAGAGAGCAACGCCGGGCTGGATATCATATTTCTGGATATCTGTGTGGGAGAAGAGGCAGCAGGTATTGAGATGGCCAGAAAGATTAACGCCGTCTGGCCGGATATTCTAATCGTATTTTTGACCGGCTATCTGGTATATGCGACGGATGTGTATGATACAAGCCATATTTATTTTGTACTGAAGGAGGAATTTAAAAAGCGGCTGCCTGGCGTATTTGCGAAGCTGGAATCAGCGATAGAGGCGCGGGATAAGGGATATATCCATGTTCCGGTTAGAGGGAAAGAGATTGTGGTCCGGGAGGAGGACATCTGTTATATCGAGAGAAGAGGGAGAAATACGCAGATTGTGTGTAAAGAGAGAACGGTTGAAGTATCGGAAAAGCTGTCGGAACTGGAGGAGAAGCTGAGCCAGGCTTCTTTTGTCAGATGCCATAACAGCTTCATCGTGAACCTAAACGCTGTCCGGGAGCTGAGAAGAACGGAAATCGTTCTGGAAGACGGAGGATGTGTACCGGTCAGCCGGAACAGGCTGGAAAAGACCAGAGAGCGGTTTCTTTCGTGGATGAGATGAAAAGAGAGCTGTTGCATTTAGAGGGAAAGCTGCAGGATAGGATATTTTCTAAAAAGAAAATTTCTAATATCCGGCAGTTTTTTTGCTAATGCAGCAGCTTTTTTGATTTTACAGCCAGTTGCCAATTATGACAGTAAATTTGCCAATTTTGTAAGTGATGTAGATTCAGGTGACTTCATTTGCTATTCTGAAATCAACGATTACATGTCAATTAATAAAATCTTAAAAAAAGAAATGGGCAATTATTCTCTGTGGATGGAGATTTTTGATAGCTCCCTGCCTGCAGAGGACTTTTTTTGTTCATAAACTATTGTTTTACATAAATGATACAGGGGGGGGTAATTGAACTTTGATTTTTTCATTTCCTGCAAACAGAAACAGATTTTTAACAGGATAGCGGAGGTGATGAAAGAATGGAGATAATCGTTAGAAAGACAGAGAGAATAGACCAATGATAAAGGGATACAGAGAGGATAAGTAGTACTATGTTTCAGATACTGGTTTTTAATGATGACCGGAAAGAATGTCAGTGGGTCAAAGAGATACTGGAGAATTTTGCAAGAGAACAGGGAAAGGAAATAACAGTCAGGGCGGTATGCGAAGAGGAAAACCTGTTGGAATACGCGGCCGGCAGCGCCGGGCTGGATATCGGATTTGTGGATCTTGGCGCCAAAGAAGTGGCCGGAGGAATCAATATAGCGAAACAGATTAATGCAGCAGCGCCAGATGTTCTGATTGTATTTCTGACAGGTTATCTGGTATATGCAGCGGATGTGTACGATACGAACCATATATATTTTGTGTTGAAAGAAGAATTTGAAAAACGCCTGCCCGAAGTATTCGCAAAGATGGAAGCAGCAATAGAGGCGCGGGACAAGGGGTATATCCATGTGCTGGCCAAGGGGAAAGAGCTGATTGTCCGGGAAGAGGATATCTGCTATATCGAAAGAAAGGGAAGAAATACACAAATCGTGTGCAGTGAAAGAACCATAGAAATACCGGACAAACTGGCGGAACTGGAGAAGAAGTTAAATCAGACTTCTTTTGTCAGATGTCATAATAGCTTTATCGTGAATCTGAGAGCTGTCCGGGAGATTAGCAGAACGGAAATTGTTCTGGAAGATGGGAAGATTATACCGATTAGCCGGAACAGGCTGGAGACGACCAGGGCGCAGTTTTTGGCCTGGATGGGGGAATGATGGTTGATGGTGTTCTTTGGGAAGGCTGGATGATATGGAATAGAATGGGGTGGTTCTTGTTAATTATGACGGTAAGTTTGTCAATTTTGCAGGCGGTGTGGATACGGGGGATTTCATTTGGTATTCTTAATGTATTAGATACAGTGACAATTTCATATTTTAAGAAAGGAAAGAGGGATTATGAGGAAAAAAGTAATAGCTATATGTATGTGTTTTACCATGCTGTTTGGCATGCTGTTGGTAAACAATATGGGTGTGAAAGCAGAAGGGGATATTGAATCGCAGGAACAGGAGGTTAAGGATGCATTTGAGATTTCCGTAACGCCCAGAAATGCGATGGAGGCAGGGAAGGAAGTAATCTTAGACATCTATGTTACGAATAAAACAGACAGGGAGTTTGAGAATGTCGGTTTTAATCATAATCTTACATGGGTAACTGGTGATGGAGGCGCAGAATGGTTCGGAAAACTGTATGACGAAGATGGAACAGAAATACTAGCGTCTCAAAGTACAAATCGGGTATTTGCGGCCGGAACTACACAAAAGTATACGCTGGTAGGTATATTGCCTGAAGACTGGGGAAGAAAGTACTGCATTGATATCAATGTGAACAGAATTGACAGGGAGAGCAATACTATTTATTCCGGAAGTATTGAGTATGGCAGGGAAGAACCGATATATCCAGACGACGGAGGAGTGAATAATCGGATGGATGGTTATACGGTTTCTTTAACAACAACGAGTCAGATAAAAGCAGGGGAGCAGGTTATTTTTCAGGTAAGTATCACAAACCGGTCTGGCGTGGTACAGAAAGTGCGTTATTTAAGTCACTATTATAATCCGGATAACCGGGCGCCAGGTTCTGACGCTGTTGCAGATTTCGGCGTTTTAACAGATGAACAGGAAAATATTATAACAGAGGGTGAGGCATTAGAGCTGGTATTTCAACCGGAAGAGACAAAAAAGTTCACTCTTACAGGTACGATTCCAGAAAACTGGACTGAGTGCGGACAGGTTATGGTGTGGATTCTCAGCAGGGGAGCTGATGGCGTATGGTATGAGATGATGGGAGCATATCCGAAATATGATTCAATAGAAGATATATTTGAGGGCGATATGAATTTTTCGGATATAGATGAGAATGGCTGGTATTATGATGCTGTAAAATACGTGTATGAGAGAGGAATCATGACAGGTACTACAGAGACAGAGTTCAGTCCCGGAGGTATATTGTCACGTGCCCAGTTTGCTACGATTATTTATCGTATGGAGGGAGAACCAGAGGCAGAATACGACGGAACGGCATTTCCGGATGTAGCTGACGGTGCGTTCTACACCAGTCCGGCAATGTGGGCGAAGCGTTCAGGCGTCATTGGCGGCTATCAGGATGTCAGATTTGGCCCGGCAGATGATATAACCAGAGAGCAGATGGCGGTTATGATGTACCGTTATGCAGAAATGCTGGGACTGGATACCTCGGCCAGAGGAAACATGGGAGAATTTCCGGATGCGGGTCAGGTAAGTCCGTTTGCAGCGGAGGCAATGAAGTGGGCAGTCGGCACAGGACTAATCCGGGGCGACCAGGGAATGATTCATCCGCAGGGCGGCGCGCAGCGGGATCAGTGTGCGACGATTGTTATGCGGTTTATGGACGAGGTGTATAGTGATTATTTCTACCGTTAATTTAGTACAGACTTGTACAAATAAACTTATTTTACATTAATGTTTTATTACATGATAAATTTGTAATATTGGATTTAGAAAATATGCAGGGTGTACTGTAGAAGAAAAGAATAATATTCTTTATCATATTGTAGATATTGTTTGCGGTTACACAGCCTTTTGCATCTTATGCGGAAAAAGTAGTTGGAGATGGAAGAAGAGAATTTCTGCCTAACAAGTGAATTGGAGGATATATTCTCATATGTAGAAAGAAGATCTAAATTTTTTACTGGTAGGAAATTTGCAATAAAAAATATATTTTGTGAAACTAACAATTGGTGGGGTAGCTTCATATGCAAAGAAAAACAGCATTAATAATAGGAATATCTAGCGCAACGGCAATATTTGCTTTTGGATTTGGTACAATGTATGTTTTATGGAATATAATTGGAACTTCTGGAAAGTTACCAGGATTATTTTACTATAAAGCAGCTACAATTGGAGATGGGATATGTCTTCCTGTATTGATTGGTTCAAGTATGGCTTTTATTCAATACAATAAATATTTGCTAACATATAGCAATTATAAGAGAAGTATTTTTATGGCTATAATTGCATCGATTTTTGCGGTTATAATACAAGCTTCATGGCTTGTAAATAATGATACTGTTTTAAATTGGTCTATTCCTATATCACATCACTTTAATTTAGCAGGATGGTATCATTCTTTGTTTTTTATAGTGATGTTCGGAATAATAACATATCAATTAAGTGAAATTTGGTATGTTATTCGAAATAAACAGATTGAATATTCTTGGTTTGAAAAGGTATTGTTTATGCTTTTTGTTTTATCTGGAACGCAGTTTGTTTTAATATTTGTGTCTGATGACTATGGACAGT
Source organism: uncultured Dorea sp. (assembly GCA_948468495.1). The sequence continues at coordinate 6,751 of CAOKJI010000045.1, forward strand.
ATTTTTCTATGGTATTTCTTTTGATGGGGGTAGCCATAGGAATTTTAATATTATTTTCAATATATTTAAAATCAGCAAACAAACTGTTATTCAAGGAATTGCTACCTGTTATATTTGCTGGAATTTTCGGTGCATATAGTGTTAGCACATATATATGTGTTCCATCTCAAGGAGATGTTGCTATTGCATTAGGTGGTGCTTTGTGTACCTGTTTTTTGTGGCGTGTGGAGAAATATTCGTTGAGTCAAATAATATATAAAGATATTTGCACAGTTTTATTTTATTCATGTTCGCTATATATAATTAGTGGATTACATAATGCGATAGAATTATTCTTTGCATCACTGTACTTATGTGTAATTACAATTATATGTGAAAAATTATTCAATGGCGAGGTGCGTTATCGTAGTTTTTCTTTGATTGTAACAGAGATATATATAATTATTCATTCATTTTCTGAGGGTGAAACGATTATTGGAATATTGATTGAACCTATTTTTACAATAATAGTATATATTTTATTTAACAAAGAAATTAGAGATTATTTCAGCGTTATTGTGAATGCTGAAGAAGCTCAAAATAAAAATCATATTAACAGAACAGAATTTAAACAAAGAAAAGGAAAGGCATATTTTCAAATTGCATTTGGAATTTTAGCAATAGTAATACTAATTTCTAGATGGTTGTTAGATATAGCCAAATCTAACAAAATTAAGATAGAAGTCGGAATAATAAATATTCCAATACGATTTATAATAGTTCTGCTTATATCTTCCTGTGTTTTATTTATACTTGGGATGAAACAGAATAAAAAATATTTAGTATCTAAGATTATAGCAGTTTTCCTTACCTGCTTTATGTTTATTATACTTTTTTTGATAAATATAATAAATATAGGAGTACTACCTTCTCTGGTTTGGACACCGCTTAAGTGGATTATGCTGCTATGCTCTATTTTTGCGTGTCTTGGATCGGCTATATTATCAGCGCATGGATATTATATGAATGTAGTATGGTTAAGGGGATTAACGAAAAAATATTTGGCAATTGTTATGGCATTTATTCAATTTATAGGTGGAATCATTTCAAATTTATTTGCAACAATATTAATACTGTGCCAACAAACATGGATACATTTGATATTGATTTTAATTGTAACAATAATAGTATATATTGCAATTCCGATTTTGAATGCAAGGGTAATTCAATATGAACATGATATATATCATGTTGTAGGCAATAGTTCGCTTGGAGGTATTGCACAAGATGGACTAATGATTACTTTAGTTGTTTTTTTTGCAGCATATATTCCTTGTGTGTATATAAGTATAATCAATGTGATAGATATAAATGCAGTTTTTGGTGCCATAGCGCTAATTTGTGCAGCATTTTCACCGGTAGGATTTTGCATGCATAATAATGTAGAACATTTAGAAAGGCAGAAAGAAGTTCTAATAAATTATCCTATGGAAGAAGAAATGTGGAATGTGTTGCACGATTGTTTAGTTAGACAGTCCAAGCAAACAATTTTTGCAATGTTACCATATGTATGTATAGTTGTTTTTTTTCAAATAGTAAATAGGCTTGGAAAAAGTGAAACAATAACTGAAGCAATAAAAGATATTATAAATACTTATATTGATAAAAAGTAAGTGCTTGTATTAGGAAAAGAGAGGTGATTTTTGTGGAGAGATATTTAACTGGTTATCCGTCAATTGACAAACCATGGTTAAAATATTACAGTGAGGAAATAATTGATATTCATCTTCCAGAATGTACAATTTATGATTGTGTTTGGGATTAACAGTTATTTTAGTACCTTTTTTTAGACCAGAAAAAATTTTAGATTTTTTTCTTCATTATAAGCCAAATATTGTTGCAAGTATACCAGCTTATTGGACACCATTGCTTAAAAATAAGAAAATTAAGAAATTTGATTTTTCTGATTTAAGGCTTGCGGCAACGGGTGGGGATGGAATGACTCTGGAAATTGAAGACCAAATGAATGCTTTTTTTAAAAGACATAATTCTGAAGCTATAATGATTAATGGTTATGGAATGACAGAATTATGCTCTACTGCCACTACGAATTATAGTTTTGCTGTTAAAAGAGGTAGTATTGGTATACCTATGCCTATGAACTTGGTAAAAA
>CAOKJI010000046.1 GCA_948468495.1 uncultured Dorea sp.
AATGATAGTGCTTTAAGAAATATTCGTAATCATCGGATATTTTATAATAATCTTCACTGTTCACGTATTGGTAAAAATCCATCACTTCCGTATAACCAATTAAAGAAATGGAAAAGTCCCGTAATTCTTCCGCATAGTTTGACAGATTCTCCTGCATGGAAACCAAAGTATTGCGCATCATTTGCTCCGATTGCTTTTCAAACCGGTTATTAAAATATGACATTAAAACGGCTGTCAGCAAAAGCAGCGGAATCAGAGTTCCTCCTAAGAACAGGATTAACAGCCGGGCGCGAAATGTTTTACGATACTTCATAAGTCTTCTCCTTAACCTCCATCGCTGACGCAATGGATTGCAGCTCTGTATGATTCTAATGAGTCCGATGTAATCTTTTAGCATTATATCACAAAAAAAAATTATTATTTGTGATTTGTAGAAATAGAGACTTTTTGTGTGGAATTAGGACATTTAAAAGGGGAAAAAATAGACTTATAATGCAGGTATAACATTGATACGGCCGTATGATGTTAAATGAGCACTTGTTTTTAAAACCAAAAAGAAAGGATGGCACCAATGAAAAAGTTATTAAGCGTATTGTTATCAGCAGCGTTAATCGGCGGTCTGTGCGCCGGATGTTCCAAAGCTCCGAAAGAAGAAGGCGGCGATTCAGGAATGGAAGTTTCCGGAGAAGAATCTGAAAAAAGCAAAACCACACTAACCTTTGTTCAGCATATGTCCGGCGTCATCACAGATGAGCTTCAGGCCGTACTGGATGAATTTGAAGCGGAAACCGGAATTGCGGTGGAAATGTCCAGTCCGGGAAGTGACATTGAGGAAGTTATGAAAACCCGGATGGCCTCGAATACTCTGCCGGATCTTTGGACCACCCATGGCTGGTCGGTTGCCCGTTACGGCGAATATTTACGCCCAATGAATGATCAGGACTTTGTAGAGCATATCGTGCCTTCGATTAAAGATTTAATCACCGGCCCTGACGGAAATATCTACGTATTGCCGATCGACGCCGACATCTGCGGAATTTCCTATAATGCAGAAGTATTAGAGGACGCAGATGTTGAGCCGGAATCTATCCTGACCTGGGAAGACTTTGAAGCGGCCTGCGACAAAATCAAAGCGATTGGCAAGACGCCTCTGTTCTTTGACGGCAAAGACCCTCTGGCATTTGGACAATTCTTTGATTTTGTAGCGCCCACATTATACACAAACAACGACGATATTAACCGGCGGGAAGAATTTCTGGACGGCAGCTTTGATTGGAAAGACTGGCGTGAGGTTTGTGAAATCCTTGAGCGATGGACGAAGAAAGGATACCTGAATACAGATGCATTAACTGCTGATTATGCCACAGCCTGCCAGGCTTTAGGAAAAGGCGACGCTGCTTTTATGCTTCGCAACGCGAATGTAATTGTCGAAGCATGGACAACCAGTCCTGATGCAAGACTCGGGATTCTGCCGATTCCCGGTAAAGACAGCGATAATCCACGCTGCATCATCGGCGGAGAGCGCTTGGCAGTCGGCGTATGGAAGGATTCGCCTCATCAGGAGGAAGCGCTTCAGTTAATCGAATATCTGGCACAGCCGGAAGTATGCGCCAGACTGGCAACAGCGGCCGGAATGCCTGCAGGACTCGATAACGCAGAAAGCGACACCGGTAAACTGGCCCCTTACTATGAGCGGGTAATGTCAGATGATATTTTAACCATTCCTTACTTCGACCGCGAGTACCTGCCCAGCGGAATGTGGGATGATTTATGTGTGACTGGCGCTAATATTGTAGCTGGAAATAGCGGGGCTATTGATGAAACAATTGAACAGATGCGCCAAAGCTACGAGACCAAAAAGGCGCAGCAATGATGAAAAAAAGAAACAAGAATATCATCAATCTGTTTTACGTGCCGGCTCTTATCCTGTTTTCTGTCTTTGTAATTTACCCGTTTATAGAAGGGATTCGTATCTCATTCACAAATTGGAACGGATACTCACAGAATTATACATACGTGGGCGTAAAGAATTACATACAGTTATTTCAGGACAAGAATGTACGTACAGCGCTGATTAACACATTAATCTATGGAGTCGGCAGTACCTTTTTACAAAATGTTATCGGGCTTTTATATGCGGTCTTCCTTGACAGCAAATTTCGCGGCCGTATGCTTGTCCGAACCATTATCTACCTGCCGATAATGATTGCGCCGCTGGTTATGGGTTACATTATGTATTTCCTGGTGCAATATGACAATGGTGCAATCAATGATATTCTGGCTGTATTTGGCAGGCAGCCGGTGGACTGGATGAATAACGGTTCCCGGGCAGTTATCATCATGACCCTGATTAACAGCCTGCAATTTGTCGGCATTTCCATGGTTATTTACATGGCCGGACTTCAGGGAATCCCCGGCGTATATTACGAAGCGGCGGCTATTGACGGCGTTTCAGGATTCCAGGCATTCCGCAGTATCACTTTGCCGCTTCTGACTCCCGCTATTACTTCTGCGGTGGTTATTAACCTAATCGGCGGACTGAAGCTTTTTGATATTATTATGGCTTTGACCATGGGCGGTCCGGGATATTCCTCTCATTCGCTTTCTACTCTGATTACGAATCAATATTTCAGAGCTCAAAATGCCGGATACTCGGCAGCGATGGGAATCGGAACATTCCTGCTGATTATGTTTATCAGCAATGTAACGATGCGCTATTTTGATAAAAAGGAGGTCTATTCATGATGAAAAAGAAAACCTCCGCCTGGAAATATTTGTTGTCGGCCCTGATTGTACTGATTCATGCAATACCGCTCTACATTCTAATCGGCGTAGCTTTCAAGTCCAAGATGGATATGAGTTCCCGCTGGATTCTGCCGGGATACGTCTGGTGGGACAATTTTAAAAACGCGCTGTTTCGGGGCGACATGCTGCTGGCCCTGAAAAACAGTTTCATCATTACAGCCGGCTCAGTATTACTGATTACTCTTCTGGGTGCACTGGCGGCCTTTCCTCTGGCCCGGCATACCAGCCGGCTCAACAACGGTGTCCGCGGGCTTATTATGGGAGTTATGATGGTCCCTCCCTTAAGCATACTGGTGCCGCTTTATTCAAACCTGGCTCATGTCGGCGGTTTGTCGACCTATTGGGGGATTATTGGCGTGCTGACGGCTTTTCAGCTGCCAATGAGTATTTTCCTATTTACTAATTTTATCAAATCCATCCCCACAGGCTTAGATGAAGCGGCGGCTATTGACGGATGCGGCCCGTTTCGGACTTTTGCCCTGATTATCCTGCCGCAGTTGAAGCCGGTTATTGCATCGGTGGTAATCTTAACCGGAGTAAACTGCTGGAATGATTATCAATTTTCACTCTATTTGCTGCAGTCACCGAAATTCAAGACCATAACTCTGGCTATTTCGAGCTTCGTCTCGCTTCAGTCGAGCGATATCAATGCAGCCGGAGCCGCCGCGCTGATGGGAATCACGCCGGTGGTAGTATTCTTCCTGTTTCTGCAGAAATATTTTATTAAGGGAATGGTGGACAGCGCCATCAAATAGGAGGTAACTTTCATGATTACAATTCATGACAATCTATTTTTCCTGCATGGAAAAGATATGTCTTATATTATGAAAAAAAACGAGGCCGGATACCTTTATCATCTGTATTATGGAAAGCGTTTGGGCCAGCGCGAATACCAGATACCGGTTAATTATCTGCGCGGATTCAGCGCCGCCGACATCAATGATAAAACCGTCCGGGACACCCCAAACAACGACGTTGGCTGGCTGCCAAAAGACGAACAGGGAAAATCGCTGGACGAGGCGCCTCAGGAATACCCGTCTTACGGCCGTTTTGACTTGCGGACGCCGGCCTTTGAGATTGAATACTGCGATGGCAATCGTATTACTGACCTGCGCTATGACAGTCATGAAATCATCAGCGGAAAGCCGGAACTGCCCGGTCTTCCGGCCGCGTATGGGAAAGAGAACGAAGCCCAGACCCTTCGTATTACTCTGAAGGATATGGTAGCGAAGATTACCGTTATTTTGAGCTATACCGTATATGAACAGCATAATAATATCTGCCGGAATGTCCGGATTCAGAATCAAGGAAAGGAAGCAGTCATACTTCGGCGGGCGCTGTCCGTTAATATCGACTTTGCCGGCGGTGACCGCGATGTCATCAGCTTTCCCGGAAGCTGGGCAAGAGAACGCCATACCAATCGTCAGAGGATTCACCAGGGAATACAGGAATTTTCCTGCGCCCGGGGCGCAAGCGGTCATCAGATGAATCCCTTTATCATTGTCTGTGATACCGCTTCAAACGAAGATTATGGCAATTGTTACGGCTTTTCACTGGTGTACAGCGGCAACCATAGCGCCATAATTGAAAAAGATCAGTATGATATCACCCGGGTACAGATGGGAATCCATCCAAATACCTTTGCATGGGAACTGAAGCCTGACGACTGGTTCCAGACGCCGGAATGCATCCTGGCTTTCAGCAGCCAGGGTTTAAATTCCCTGTCACAAAGTTACCATGATTTTTTCCGGGAACATTTTCTTCATGGCTACTGGTCGAAGCGGGACCGTCCGATTCTGTTAAATAGTTGGGAGGCCAGCTACTTTGATTACAACGAAGAGACGCTTTTAACGCTTGCAGAGAAATCCAAAGCATTGGGCATAGAAATGCTGGTCATGGATGACGGCTGGTTCGGTAAACGCGATGACGATCATTCCTCCCTTGGGGACTGGTATGCGAATAAAAAGAAGCTGCCCGGCGGCCTCAGCCGTTTGGCAGCTAAAGTCAACGATTTGGGACTGGGCTTTGGACTGTGGATGGAGCCGGAGATGGTTTCGCCTGACAGTGAGCTGTATCGCACGCATCCGGATTGGGCCGTTCAGGTACCGGGGCGAACGCCGGCAATTACCAGATGGCAGTATGTGCTGGATTTGTCAAGAACAGAAATCCAGGACTACATCATAGACGCAGTATCAGAAGTACTTAGCGTACCCGGAATATCCTATCTAAAATGGGATATGAACCGCCACATGACCGACATGCCTGATTCCGGTTATAACCACCGCTATATATTAGGGCTTTACCGGGTTTTGGAGCAATTGACCAGACGTTTCCCCAAGGTGCTGTTTGAAAGCTGCAGCGGAGGCGGCGGCCGAATGGACCCAGGAATCCTGTATTATATGCCGCAAACATGGATTAGCGATAATTCCGATGCAATTGAGCGGCTTTATATTCAGGAGGGTACTTCCTATGCTTATCCTCTTCCATGTATGACAGCCCATGTATCGGCAGTACCGAACCATCAGACTGGTCGAATCACACCCTTAAGTATTCGGGGACATGTCGCGCAATTCGGGATGTTTGGCTATGAACTGAATCCCGATGATTTGCCAGAAAGTGAGAAAATTGAAATCGTGCAGCAGATAGAAACAGCTAAAAGACTGCGTACATTAATGCGTTCCGGGGACTTTTACCGAATCGCATCTCCATATGCGGGAAATGACTGCGCATGGCAGGTAGTGTCAAAGGACAAACGGGAGACTGTCTTACTATTTGCCCGTATTCTTTCGGTTCCGAATCCCAATGTTACAACGGTGAAATTAAAAGGTCTGCTTCCCGGTGAGAACTATAATGAGTCCGGCAGTCAAAGAATATACGGCGGTGATGAACTCATGTATATGGGAGTCCATATTGAAACGGGCGCACAGGATTACTTCAGTATACTGAAGCACTTAATCGTTAATTAGAATCATAATTTAAGTAATAGCAGCAAAAAAGAAAGCAATCAGCAATATACTGGATGCTTTCTTTTTATATTTATGACATCTTAACCGGCAAATTGTAATATAAACCGCATCAAATTATTCGGATAGTAAGTCATAGGCGGCGTATCCGGAAAATACCGCGCCATCCTGTAAATATAGAATGCTATCATAGCGAACAAAATCACAATCAGACACCATTTCGCCCACTTTATCTGCTTCTTTAACAACAGATAACGCCAGACTCCCACAGCCAGCAGAAATAAACCCAGTATATAGATAAAGGGTTGTAAATCCCAGGCTTCTGCAAACTGTCCCCTGAGAAACAGACCGCAAGCCCTTGTCATACCGCAGGAAGGACAGGGATAACCCGTCAATAATACTACGGGACACAGACTATATAAAAAATGGCGTAAAATAACGAGGTGGGTGACTGCTATCGCAGCCACCCACGCGCTCACCCTGCCGCAGAAAATCGCGTCCTTTATAATTTCCTGCCTAACCTTTTTGATGTAACGACCGAAATCAGTCCTCATAAAAATCACCTTGCCTACGAGTTCGTTGAGGAGGCAGTGAAATTTATTGAATCTGGATAATTTTCTTGGGACATTTTTCAGCGCAGGCGCCACAGTTTGTACACTTTGAGGGATCAATATGGGCAATATTATTGTCTACGGAGATTGCCTGGCTCTCGCAGACCTTGACACACATCTTGCAACCTATACATCCAACGGCACATGCTGCCATTACATCCTTACCTTTGTCCTGAGAACTGCACTGAACCAGATGCTTCTGGTCGTACGGAACCAGCTCAATCAGATGCTTCGGACAAACAGCAATACACTTGCCGCAGGCCTTACATGCATCCTTATCCACCACTGCTACTCCATTTACAATATGAATCGCGTCAAAGGGACACGCCTGCACACAGGAGCCTTCTCCAAGGCATCCGTAATTACAGGACTTCGGTCCTCCATTCTGCATCATGTTAATCATAATACAGTCGCTTAATCCATGATATTCATAGTCCGATTTCGCCTTATCACAGGTTCCGGCGCACTTTACATAAGCCACCTGATGTACCTGTTCTCCGGCTTCCTGACCCATAATCTCGCCAATCTTAGCAGCAACCGGAGCTCCGCCCACCGGACAGGAACCAATCTCTGCTTCACCCTTCACAATCGCCGCAGCAAGACCGGAACACCCCGCATAGCCGCAGCCGCCGCAGTTGTTGCCCGGAAGGATGCCTGTAATCGCCTCTTCTCTCTCATCTACTTCAACTGCGAATTTCTTACCGGCAAATCCAAGGAATACGCCAATGAACAAACCGGTTCCGCCGACGATGACCGCCGCAATTATAATACCTGTTATCATAGTATGCTCCTCCTTAGATTAATCCTGAGAATCCGAAGAAGGCAATCGCCATCAGCGCCGATGTAATCAGCACGATGGGAGTCCCCTGGAAGGATTCCGTAATATCATTATACTCCATTTTCTCACGAATACCAGCCAAAATTACAATGGCAATCAAAAATCCTACCGAAATTCCGATTCCATTGATGACGCCCTCTAAAATGCTGTAGGACTTCTGTACATTGGTAAGCGCAACGCCAAGCACCGCGCAGTTTGTGGTAATCAGAGGAAGATATACGCCAAGCGCCTGATAGAGCGACGGCATAGACTTCTTCAAAAACATCTCTACAAACTGTACCAGACAGGCAATTACCAGAATGAATACGATGGTCTGCAGGTACACAAGCTTCCCATCCATAATCGCCTTGTTGGCCAGGATAAATTTATTAATAATTCCTGTTACAAATGATGCCAATGTAATAACGAATACAACCGCGCCGCCCATGCCCGCGGCGGTCTCTACCTTCTTAGAAACGCCAAGGAACGGACAGATTCCAAGGAACTGGCTGAGTACAACGTTATTTACAAGGGCAGATCCGATTGCAATAATCAATAATTCTTTCATCTATGTACTCCTCCTACTCTTCATTTCCTGTGGGAAATACTTTGCCGCCGCATGCGCTGTTGGTGCAGGAAGCACAGCCGTCCCCGCAGGAAGCGCTCTCCGGCACCTTCTTCCCTTTCTTCGCCATGTTATTCTTCACCTTATTCTGAAGTGCAACAAGTCCCGCAAGTACCAGGAAAGCTCCCGGCGCCAGAATAAAGATGGTAATCGGCGTATATCCTGCCTTTCCTGCCGCTTCGTCGGCAAGAGGAAGAATCTGAGCTCCGAAAATCTTGCCGGAACCGATAATCTCACGTACAATACCGATACAAGTTAAGCCCACCGTAAATCCAAGGCCCATACCAATTCCGTCAAAGATGGACAGAAGCACCGGATTCTTGGATGCATAGGATTCCGCACGCCCTAAGATGATACAGTTCACAACAATCAGAGGAATATAGATTCCAAGAGACGCATAGAGACTTGGAACAAATCCTTCCATCAGGAACTGAACAATCGTTACAAAGGATGCTACGACTACGATAAACGCCGGAACACGTACCGAATCCGGAATAATCTTACGCAGCATGGAAATCAGCATATTGGAAAGCACCAGTACCACCGTCGTGGAAAGTCCCATACCGAGACCGTTAATTGCAGAGGTCGTAACCGCCAGAGTCGGACACATACCAAGCATCAGCACGAAGGTAGGATTTTCTTTTACTAAACCGTTATATAATCTTTCTGTACAGCCATTCATCTTCACTACCTCCTTATAATAATGCGCCGTTAAAGTATGCAAGCGCAGTATTTACAGCGCCGGTAACAGCCCTGGATGTAATTGTAGCACCGCTTAATGCGTCAATCGGCTCACCGTCGCCGCCGTCCTTGGACACTGCAAATTTCTCCGTCTGTTTGC
>CAOKJI010000047.1 GCA_948468495.1 uncultured Dorea sp.
GCATTCAGGAAGGAACAAAAACTCCGGAATACGAGGGGACACCAGAAAGAGACGGTTATATCTTTATCGGATGGGATCCCGAATGGCAGCCGGTTTTGGCCGGAGAAAAGGAAGAAATTGTCTATACGGCAAAGTGGGCGAAAGAACAGTGCACAATTACTTATTGTATTGACGGTTCTTCCGGGAGTGGGCCAACAATCAGAGTACCATATGATAGCGATCATAAGATTAAAGATCCGACAACTATGTCCAGTTGGGAGTTCCCAAGTGATAAAAAGTTCCTGGGCTGGGCTGAGATTCCGAACGCGAGCATAGGAGATGCGATGTATGAGGCGGGAGATACGGTGACTGTGAAAGAGGACCTAATCCTTTATGCGGTAGTAGAACCTAAATAACAGATGAAAGAAAGGAGGAACGCCCTTCCCCTACCGGGGAGGGGCGGCAGGAAAATGATGAAAAGTAAGAAATATATGAATCGAATACTATCCTTCCTGACCATCATCTGTTGTCTGGCGGGATGTGTTCTGACAGTACTTCCGGCAAGAGCTGAGGATTCTGTGCCGAGAGCGGTATTTACCAACGAGCCGAATGAAGCGCCGGATTTGTATGTTACGAAGGAGCTGCAGAATGCGGAGAGCTACAAGGGGAATCCTGATGAGCTTCGTTTTTCCTTCATTTTGAAGCTGAACGGTAAGACGGCGAATAAGCAGGAGTACACGATTATCAGGGACGGCGAGGAAGAGAAGGAGGAAGGCCGGGTTAAAGTTTATCAGACGGAGAGCGGCAGATTTACCCTTGCTCCCGGCCAGACAGCCTGGTTTAAAAATCTCGTGGTAGGAACGCAATATGAAGTTACAGAGAGCGATATGCCCGCGTCTTTCCAGCAGACAGAACCGGAAGGAGGAGCGGCTGCGGCGGGATTTATAACCGCGGAAGGCGTGAGCGAGAAGTTTGTGAACCGCTATATACCGGATACTCCCGGCAAAACGACGGTTCTTAAGGTAAGCAAGACGATTTCTTTTCCCTCTGGATTTGCCGCGCCGGAGACGCCGGAGTTCCACTTTATCCTTACTTTGGATGGCGAGCCCTATGCGCTGGAATCCTATACGATTACCGATGACAGAACCGGGAAATATGCCGGAACGGCTATGACGGATGAAAACGGAGGATTCACCCTGAAGGGGGGATATACAGCGTCGTTTACGAAGGTGAAAGCAGGCGTTGACTATAAGCTGGAAGAGACGGAGCTGCCGGACGGGTGGCGCGTCACCGGAAGCGCTGTCTTAGAAGGAGCTACAAAAGCTCCGGAGACTCCGCTGATTATGAACAATGCCAGCGCTTCTTTTGCCGTATCCAAGCAGGTAAAGGGCGGCGGCAGTAAGGACGCGGAATTTACATTTCTTCTGACCAGAGAAGATCACTCGGTATGGGCAGGCGCGTCGTATTACCTGTACAATCTGTCTACGGGGGAATTAGCGGAAGAGTCTCCGGCGAAACAGACAGAAGAACAGACCCAGACAGAGGTGCAGACTCCGGAGGATCCGGCTTCGGCGGAACAGGCGGAGTCCGGGAATCCGGCCCGCACCAGGGAGGACGGAACCTTCACGCTGAAACATGGCCAGGCGGCGGTATTCATCGGCATAGAACCGGGGACGGTCTACAGCGTGAGAGAAATCGGCAGTCAGGATTATACGCAGACGCTTCCTCTCAGTGTGGAGGGATATAAAGACAGCGTGGTGACAGACAGCGTTATCATGCTTCCGTTTGAAAATGAATATGTGGATAACCGGGGCGCTCTTACGGTGACCAAACAAGTGGAGAATGTGAAGGGCGACGCTCCGGAGAGTCAGGAGAATTTCCGCTTCCGGTTAACGAAGATTACGAAGTCTGGAATCGGTGGAGGCGAAGGAACAGAAGACATAGAGGAAACGGGAGAAGTTGTTGCGGGCGCGGTTTACAGTATCGCGGCGGGAGGGTCTGAGAAGACCTACCGGACGGATAAAGACGGAATCTTTACGATAAAGGCAGACGAGACGGCGCGGTTTGGCGCACTTCCATTTGGAACATATCAAGTAGAAGAGCTTGACCTTCCGGAAGGATATGAGATTAAGGAGACCGTACAGATTAAGGATTTGACAAGGGATAACAGCGCGGCCTTCAACTTCGCCAATGGCTACCGGGCCGACAGGCTTGACTTGCATCTGGTGAAGCAGAACCGGAGGGAGGAAGTGCTGGAAGGCGTTTCGTTCAAACTCTGGAAAGCGGCAGATGGAACGCCGGAAGATGCGGAATGGGAAGATATCCAGAAGACGGAAGCCGGAACCTTCCGGACGGACGCAGAAGGAAAGCTTACCATACCGGGACTGGAATCGGGAATCTATTATCTGCAGGAAATGGAAGCTGCGGCAGGCTATATGCCATGGGAGAAGCCCCTGAGAATTGTAATTACCCGCGATGTGGAAGACAGAAGCAAGGTTACGGTTCAGGCGGAAGGCTGGACGGCAAGTATTCCCGACGCCAAAGCGCCGGAGGATAATCCTGTAAATGAGAATCCGGACGCCGGAGAGATTCCAAGAGGCAATGTGGTAAAGACGCTGACGCTTACAGAGCAGGAAGGCGCCCGGGACATAGCGGAGCTTACGGTAATCAATGAGATGTTCTATGAACTGCCGAACAGCGGCGGCATGGGAATTTTCCCCTGTATTCTGCTGGGACTTGTGCTGATGATGGCGGCCTGTATGCTGTACTTCAGACGTAACAGGACGGCGTAGATGAATGAGTACCTTTAGACGGAGTCAGGAACATGGAATGTAATATCTGGTATTTGACTGGCGGCGCGGTTCCGCTGGGGGCAGCGCGGCTGGTCTTATATAAAGAAGAATTTTGCGGGGAGGTGCTGGGAAGTTAAGAATGCGATAGCTTTTTGGCGGTCTTCGGTACCGCAAAAGGAGTGCGTGACAAGCACGAAAAACCGTTACTGGACACAGTAACAAAAAGAAACCTGTGTGCATAGAGCGCACAAAACAAGAATGGGAAAACCATAAACAGGAAAAGGAGAGATACTATGAAAAAACTTAAAAAAGTTTTTGCAGTGTTATTAACACTGGCAATGGTCATGGGACTTGGCATGACAGGGTTTGCGGCGCCGACAGTTGGAACGTCGGCGGATAAGGGAACACTTACGGTTAAAGGCATTGAGAGCAATAAGGCAACCGTAACTGCTTATCCGATTGCAATGGCAGAGTATAACAATAACGGCAGTTTTAGCGGGTATAGTAATCCTTATAAGCTTAAGGATATCTTAGCTCCAACCAAGGATGAATTAGATGGGATTTCTATTGAGGGATTGAATGGAGTTAAACTGACTGTTGGTACAGATGGTACTACTTATACAATAGCGGATCAGCCAGTAGGTATGTATCTGATTGTTGTAACGCCATTTGACGGAGCGACAACTTATACCCGGGCAGTAGCGTCTATCTGCTATAAGAATGAAAATGGCGTTAATGTGGTTGAAAGTAAAGATTTAACAATGGCTACATCAATTCAGTCACCGGCTACATGGGTAAAAAAGACAACGGATGTTGAGGTAGATAAGACGGCTAAAGTTGGAGACAAAGACGCAACATCAGCGAAAATCGGCGATATTATTGACTTTACGGTAGAGATTAAGCCGATTCCTCAGTATTCAGGTAACCATCCGAAATTAGATGTAGTGGATACACTGAGTGACGGATTAACCTATCAGGAGAATGAAGGTGTAGTTGTTAAGGTTGAGAATGATACGTTAACAGAAGATACAGATTATACAGTAGACTATGAGGATGGAAAGATTACTGTTAATTTTGTAGTTGGCGGCAAATATACCCTTAATGCTTATGCTGGAAAAACAGCAGTCATTTCTTATAAGGCTGAACTGAATAATCAGGCAGTGCTGAACCAGGGCGAGGGCAATACCAATGATGTTACGTTGAGTTATACAAAGGATTCAACTTTAGATGGCGATAATGGAACTGATGATGATAAGACCCGCACATATACATTTGAAATTGACGGAGATGCAACAGGAACAACCGGAATCCTTAACAAGACGGGAGAAAAGACAGAAGATACTCGGGGACTTGACGGAGCAGTATTTACAATTTACACAGAGGATCCAACGAACAACGAAAATGCAGCAATTTATACCAATGATTCTGGAACCATTACAAAGGAGGGCACTGTAACGACTAAGACCGTTGATGAAAAGAAAGGTCAGCTTCATATCTCCGGTCTTGCAGAGGGAACCTATTACATCCGGGAGACAAGCGCGCCAAAGGGATATTCTGTGAATGCTCATGTATTCAAGGTAGAGATTAAAGCGCTTTGGGATGAAACAGATAAGAAAGTATGTGTCGGCGCTGAGATTAGGGTAGATGACAGTAATGATCCAGTTGCCATAATTAGTACTAACAATGAAGGTGAGACAGTTGTAACTGGCGATGGTGCAACTATCCTGAATACAAAACTGCAGTCTCTTCCATCAACCGGTGGTATCGGTACTACAATCTTCACCATCGGCGGATGTGCAATCATGGTTATTGCAGCAGCGTTGTTCTTCGCAAGCCGCAGAAAATCTGCAAAATAATCAGGCTTACAGCTATATTACAAAGTTATGCCTGATTCACTTCGGGGCGGATAACGCCCCGAAGTAATCAAATACCATTTGCTGAATCGATACGGTTTGGCAGATATACATAAATAAGCTACAACAACAAGGAGAGTCTGGATGAAAAAGAAAACAAGCAAAATATTAATACCGATTCTGTTTTTAGCCGGGTTGTCCTTGCTGCTGTATCCATTTACCGCAAACCAGTGGAACAATTACAGACAGAAAAGACTGATTAGCAGTTATGATGAAATCGTTGCCGAAAAAGACGCCGCGGGCATGATTGATTATGAGGCCGAGTGGGAGAAGGCGAACAGCTACAATGAAGCGCTGCTTCCCAGTATACTTCCCGATTCCTTTGCTATCGCGGAGGCGTCGGAGGAAGACGCTTCTTACATGTCTGCTCTGAATATTGCGGACAACGGCATGATGGGGACCGTAGAGATTCCGAGGATTCGGATTACTCTTCCGGTTTATCACACCACTGATGAAGAGGTATTAGAGAGGGCGGCGGGCCATTTGGAAGGAAGCTCCCTTCCGGTCGGCGGGGAGAATACTCATGCGGTTATCTCCGCCCACAGAGGACTGCCCAGCGCGGCGTTGTTTACCGATTTGGATAAGCTGCAGAAGGGAGATCATTTCCTGCTGCATGTTCTGGATGATACACTCTGCTATCAGGTGGATAAGATAACCGTTGTGGAGCCGGAGGAGACGGAAGCGCTGGCAGTGGAAAAAGGGATGGATTTGGTTACGCTTCTTACCTGTACGCCATACGGTGTCAACAGTCATCGTCTTCTGGTGCGGGGACACAGAGTTCCCTATGAGCCGGGAGCCATTGAGGAGGAAAAAGTTCCTCTTGGCAATGTGAGCCTGCATACCAGCTATCTGCTGTGGGTAATTGTAGGGCTCCTGATTACGGCTTTATTCTGTTTCTTCTTATATAAAAGGGAGCGCAAACTGGAGCGGGCAAACCGTAAGCCGGTCATCACAGAGCAGATTAAGACAGAACAGATAGAGGAAACGCCGGACGAAGCGTCCGAAATATCCGCCATTCAGGAACCGGAAGAGGCAGATACTCCGCCGAAGACAGACGGCGGGACCGAAGATTGACGGACAGGAGACACAGGACACAGAGACAGGTTCCGGGAGGGAGCGGGTATGAGGAGAAAGATTTCCACAGTTCTGTTTGGACTGCTGTTTCTGGCCGGATTCGGGATATTGTCCTATCCCACCATCGCGGATCAGTGGAATACATACCGCCAGTCAAGGCTGATTTCCAGTTATGACGAAGTAATCAGCCAGATGACGAAGGAGGACTTTACCGAAGCATGGGCGGCGGCCAGAGAATATAACCAGACATTTGAAAAAAACAGCATCATGAGCGATGTGTTCGGCATAGATGAGGCGGAGGACATCCGCAGTACCGGGTACTGGAACGTACTGAACGTGGGCGGCGACGGCATTATGGGATATATCACGATACCGAAGATTCATATTAAGCTGTCAATCTATCACGGTACAGACGAAGACGTGCTTCAAACCGGAGTGGGGCATCTGAACGGCACCAAGCTTCCGGTGGGAGGCGAGGGGAATCATTCGGTTCTGTCGGCTCACAGAGGACTGCCCAGCGCGAAGTTATTTACCGATATTGACCAGTTGAAAGGCGGGGACCGGTTCTATCTGCATATTCTGGATGAGGATATGGCCTATGAAGTAGACCGGATTCTGCCGATGGTTGACAAGGACGACTATGACGCGCTGGAGGAAGCGCTGAAGACGGAGGCGGGGCAGGATTATGTGACATTATTTACCTGTACGCCGTACGGCGTGAACAGCCACAGGCTGCTAGTGCGGGGGCACCGGGTTCCCTATGACGGGGAATTGGAATCTACGCCGACGGAGTCTATGGTGCAGGCAATTCAGAACTACTATATGCTGTATCTGCTTCTGGGCCTCGGGGTAACGGCGCTGATTATTCTGATTATGCGGCAGTTATCGCAGAAGGGCAGGAAGAAACAGGAAGATGCAGAAATAATGGTACACAAAGAACAGACCGAGACTAATTCGGATATAAGCAGAGATGCAGAAGATTGCGAGGAGGGAAAAAGTTGAAGACAGGTAAGAGAGTGAAACAAGGTTATGCGGCGGCTCTGGCAGTGCTTCTTGGACTGTCCGGTCTGAGCTATATGCGGACGCAGGCCGCGAATGGGATTGATTTGAATAGGAAGGACTGCAGCGTTACCATTTCGGTAAATGGGAGCGTGGCGGAAGGAGAGACGGCGGGAGTCCGGATTCCAATCAAATTATATCGGGTGGCGGATGTAGACGCTTCAGGGAAATTTACGTCGTTAGAAGGATTCCCGGACGTCAGCGAGCCGGATGCGGACCATGACGGAACGGCTACGGCGGAGGAATGGATGGCCCTTGCAGACCAGGTGAGAGAAGCGCTTCCCGGGGACGCGGAGGCTGCCGGAGAGGCGGAGCTGACTGTGAATCTCCAGGGAGACGGGGGCGCGGTATCGGCCGCGCCGGTTACGATTGGGAAGCTCAGCGTAGGAATGTATCTGGTAGTCCCGGAAGAAGTATTCAATGACGACTATACGGTTCAGTATACATTTGCGCCGTATCTTACGGCGCTTCCGGGAAATGAATATGCACAGAATGGTTTCGGCAGCGACGACTGGATTTACCAGACGGAAATCGGGCTGAAAGCAGAGGCGGCGCCGCAGACGGGAAGGCTTAGAATCAGAAAGAATCTGGAAACATTTAACACGACTCTCGGACCGGTGACCTGTGTATTTCAGGTGGACGGCGTCGATAAGAATGGGAGACCGTACAGTAATGTGACTGCAGTTACGCTGGACGGGGCAACCGGAGAGGCAGAGCTAGATAATATTCCGGCGGGTATGGAAGTGACGGTTACAGAGGTGTATGCCGGAGCAAGCTATCAGTTGGCGGACGAGGACGGCAAGACGGCGGTGATTATATCCGAAGAGGCGCTTAAGCATGGAGTGAATCAGGGAAATGCGGCCAGCGTTTCATTTACCAACGACTATGACGGAGGAAACCGCGGCGGCAACGGCGTGGTGAACCATTTTGAAAAAGATGGGGACGGCTGGGAATGGAGCCAGTCAGGCGCGGAGCCGTCAGCATAGAAAGGAGCGCAGACAGGAATGAAAGATATAAAAAGATATACCCGGATAATGGTAATGTCCGCTGTGGCTCTGGGAATGACCGCGGCGCTGAATGTGGAGAACGCAATGGCGTATTTTACCACTTATGTGTCGTCGGCCGGCGGCGGTACGGTAAGCATAGGAAGTTCGACGCTGATTCATGAGGACCCGGTTGTGGATATGACGAAGAAAATCAGAGTGGAGAATACCTCTGAGAACGAGTGCTTTGTTCGTGTGAAAGTCTTTAGCGGAGACCTTGTGGATTTCCACCAGACATTCAGCCAGGAGGAAGGCCAGAGTAACTGGACAGAAGGCGAAGAGGGCTACTGGTATTACAGTGAAATTCTGCCGGGAAAGAGTCCGGACGCAGAGACAGGGCCGATGACAGAAGTTCTGAATGTGAAGATTGACGTGCCGGAAGGGTATGAGAGAGATGACTTTAATGTGGTGGTAATTCAGGAATGCGTACCCGTACTCTATGACGAGGAGGGCAGACCTTATGCAGACTGGAAGGTAGGAAAGGGGGCGGCTGACTGATGAAAGAGAACAGAAGAGCCTCTGGAAGCAGAAAGTCTTCTTATAATAGAAGAGTAACCTATGTATTGCTGGCTCTGGCGCTCATATTAATCTTCGGAAGCGCTGTGGGAAGTACGAGGGCGGCGCTGACTTATTACAGCGAGAATTATACGGCGGAGATTAAGGTGTCGCAGATTGGCGTCAGCCTGGCGGAGAATGGCAGAATTGTCAGCAGGCGGGATTATGACGGGGACAACTGGAAGACAGAGAGCGAACCTCTGCTTA
>CAOKJI010000048.1 GCA_948468495.1 uncultured Dorea sp.
GATTGCCCCAGAGCTGACCGGTGGCAGAAAAATAATCCGGCGGAACTCCCGCAACCGCGGTAGGAAATCCTTTCGTATCCAACTGAAAGAGATGCTGGCCTGCCCACACATCGGCGCTGTCCATGGACACAAAGATGGGGATGTCTCCGATAATTCGCACGCCGTGAGCATTGGCATATTCCTTAAGCTGTCCCCACTGCTGGAAAAACAGGAACTGGATAAAGGAGTAGAAGCCGGTTTCATCGGAGAATCTGTCTCTTAAGGCGCTCTTAAAGGCATCGTCCGGCATCCGGTATGTATCCTCCCATTCCAGCCAGCTTTTGCCGCCATGGAGGTCTTTTAATGCCATAAACAGGGAATAATCGTCAAGCCAGTCGGAATGCTTCTTTAAGAAATCCTGATATTTTGTATAGAGAACAGTGTGTTCCGTTCTGCCAAAGCGCTGATAGGCGCTCTTTAATAAGTTCATTTTCCAGGGGATAATCAATCCGTAATCCACATGTTCCGGATCTGTGACCGGACAGGTGGAAAGCTCGTCTTCTGTCAGCAGATGGAGGCCATGAAGAAGCTCCGGACTAATCAAAAGAGGCTGTCCGGCAAAGGCGGAGAAACTCTGGTAGGGAGAATCGCCGTAGCCGGTATGGGTAAGCGGAAGAATCTGCCAGAGATGCTGGCCGGACGCTTCCAGAAAATTTACAAAATCATAGGCTGCCTGTCCTAAGTCGCCGATTCCGTAAGGGGAAGGCAGGGACGTGGGATGCAGCAGAATGCCGGAGATACGCGGCAGGGATGCTGTACTCATAATCAATAATCTCCTTTGTCAGATGCGCGCGAAAGGATGCGCGGTTATTTGGAGGAAAAACCTCATGGAGATATCTTACCACAAAATGGGTATTTTTCAAAGTGAATCCGCGTAGATATATAGCAGGGTGTAGTTTTGGGGTGTACCGCCTTGCTTAGCGGACCTGGCTGACTTTGGGATAGCGGGCGGGGCGAGACAACATTTCAGCGAACTCCCTGCTAACGTAGTCTAAGAAACTTGAGGATGCCTTCGTTCCTAAGACTACATAAGCAGGGATTTCGCTTCCATTAAAAACGTCTCTGGATTGCCCCGTCCACTATCCCAAAGTCAGCCAGGTCCGCTAAGCAAGGCGGGAGGAAGGTATGTGTGTTTGCTGGGACTTTTGGCTATATGCGAAAGTGGGATGCTATGAGCTGGCAGTGTGGGAGAGTGTGAAGGTGTGTATTGACAGGAGGCGGGAGGTATTGAGATAAGTGGGGAAAGTAAGAAGGCTGGCGGCGGTTCTTTTTTGGGGGATGGTTGTGCTGGCGGGGTGTTCGGTTCGGCGGATTGAGACGGAGAAGACCGGGGATTTGGAGTATGAGCTGGTGGAGGAACAGGATATTCCGGAGGAGATGCGGGGGCCGATTGAGGAACGGTGGAAGGAGCCTTTTTTTCTTACCTTTGCGGATAAGGGCAGGCTTTATATTGCCAGGGGGTATGGAGAACAGAAGACAGGCGGGTATACGATACAGGTGGAGGATTTTTATGAAAGTGAGAATGCGATTGTGCTTAAGACAACGTTTCTTGGTCCGGAGCCGGGGGAAAATATGGAAAAGGAGCTGACTTATCCCTATATTGTGCTCCAGACAGAATACAGGGATAAAGATGTGGTGATAGAATAGGAGGGTGTAAGATGGAGCAGTTGAAAAAAGCAATTCGGAAAAATGTGGTGGGAAGAAGGATTACGGATCAGTTCTATGTGGACGGGGATGTGAACGTACCGGACGCGAAGAGCGATATTGGCCGGACGGTGTACAGCCGGGGGACGCTTCGGATTGACGATATGAAGCCGGTGGATAACTATATCCGGGTAACTGGTAAGATTTTATATCAGATTTTGTATGTGATTGAAGGCGAAGAACAGAGAATGTCTGCGCTGCAGGGCAAGATTCCATTTGAAGAGATGGTGTACGCGGAGGAGGAGCCCAAGGGAACTCTGCTGTTAAAGGAAGGGGGCGTGGAGTTGTCGGTGTCTCTGGTTCATTCCAGAAAGGTTAGTTTAAAAGCGATGGTTGAGATAGAGCTTTCCTCAGAGAATGAAGAAGAGGAGATTCTGACGCTGGATGTGGAGGAAGAACCGGGGCTGTACCGGAGATGGGATGCGAAGGAAGTGTTAAAGCTTCATTCAGTAAAGAAGGATACCTACAGGATTAAGGAAGAATTTGCCCTGCCAAATACCAAGGAAACCATCGGGAATATATTGCTTGCGGAAGTGTCCCAGAGGAGGCTTGATACCAGACTTGGAACTGACGAACTTCTTTTGCGGGGAGAAATGGTAGTATTTATTCTGTATGAATCGGTGGATGGCAGGACTGACTGGGCAGAGCAGACGATTCCCTATGAGGGACGGATGGAGTGTTATGGTGCGGAAGACACCATGTATCATCATCTGACAGGGGGGCTTATTGATGAGAATGTCGATGTGCGTATGGATGCAGACGGAGAGATGCGCATTGTCGGCGTGGAAGCCACGCTGGAGATGCGCGCGGCCATTTACAGCGAAGAGAAACTGAATATTCTGACAGATATTTACTCCCTGAAACAGACGCTGAAACCAGAGTTTGCCCAGGTAGAGGCGGCAGGTCTGGTGATGCAGAACTATTCTAAATATAAGCTCGCCGAACAGATTTCCATTCCGGAGCTTCGCAGTGAAATTCTGCAGGTATGCCATACCGACGGAAATCTTAAGGTTGAGCATACGGAGATTGTATCTGACGGAATCATGGCCGAAGGCGTTCTGCATATCTGCTTCCTGTACATAAAAGCGGACGATGAAGCTCCTTTTGAGGTATGGCAGGGAATGGTGCCGTTTACTTACGTGATTGAGTGCAATGGGGTTGCGGCGGATATGGAATATGATATCGGAACTGTTTTGGAGCAGGTCAGCGTGGGGATTTTGGGAAATGGCGAGGCGGAAGTGAAAGCAACTGTAGGCTTTCAGATATTCCTTCGGAGACCGGAGAGACTGCTGAATATTCAGGATATCGGGGAGGAACCGTTAGATTTGGAGCAGTTATCGAGAGCGCCGGGAATTGTGGGATATATTGTAAAAGACGGCGATGAGCTGTGGGAGCTTGCAAAGCGGTATCATACGACGATAGAGGGAATCAAGAGCATCAATCAGATAGAGGGAGACTCCTTAAAACCTGGTGAAAAGATGTTGATTTTCAAAGAAAACATGAGTATACTGTAAGTACGCTGTATACAAGATACAAGGAGAATACAATGGATAAATTGGAATTAAAGGCACTGGGAAAGGTGAATCTGGGGCTGGATATCCTTGGCAAAAAAGAGAATGGATATCACGAAGTCCGGATGGTGATGCAGACTGTATACCTTTATGACAGGGTTATTCTTGAGAGGAGCAGAACGCCGGGAATCAGAATTGAGACGAATTTAAAGTTTCTTCCGGTGAATGAGAATAACATTGCTTATAAGGCGGCGGAACTGCTGAAGAATGAATTTGGAATCGACGAGGGAATTAAGATAATTCTGGATAAGCACATTCCGGTGGCGGCCGGAATGGCAGGAGGAAGCAGCAATGCGGCGGCGGTTCTCTTTGGAATGAACCGGATGTATGGATTGGGGCTTTCTGAGGAAGAGCTGAAGAAACGGGGAGTGAACTTAGGCGCTGACGTCCCTTACTGCATCATGCGGGGAACTGTATTGGCAGAGGGAATCGGTGAGAAGCTCACTCCCCTTCCGTCGATTCCGAAATGTTACGTATTAATTGCGAAACCGCCGCTTAGTGCGTCTACGGAGACGGTTTACGAGAAGTATGACGCCTTAAGTCAGGTGGAACATCCAGATATTGATGGAATTATACAAGGCTTGGAGACCGGGGATATCGGGCGTGTGGCGTCTGGTATGGGGAATGTGTTAGAGCAGGTAATGCTAAAGGAATATCCGATTATCGCTCAGATTAAGAAGGCTATGCTGGATTTGGGAGCATTGGGGGCTTTGATGAGCGGCAGCGGTCCCACTGTATTCGGTCTGTTTGATTCTAGGAGTCAGGCAAGAATGGCGGCCCGGAAAATCAAGAGCAGGAATCTGACCAGACAGGCCTATGTGACGAATGTACACAATGTGAGGAGAATAGAATGAAAGAACCAAGTTTTGAAGTGAAAATGAACGAGTATCTGCCGCTTCGGGATGTGGTGTTTCAGACTCTTAGACAGGCAATTCTAAAAGGAGAGCTTAAGCCGGGTGAACGACTGATGGAAATTCAGCTGGCAAAGAAGCTGGGAGTTAGCCGGACGCCAATCCGGGAGGCAATCAGAAAGCTGGAACTGGAAGGGCTGGTGCTGATGATTCCCAGAAAAGGAGCGGAAGTGGCGGAGATTACCGAGAAGAATTTAAGAGATGTGCTGGAAGTGCGGGAGGCTTTGGAGAAACTTGCTGTGCAGCTGGCCTGCGACCACATTACAAAGCTCCAGTTAAGAGAACTTCGCCTGGCGGCAGGGACGTTTCAGGATGTTCTGAACAGCGGGAATGTGACAGCGATTGCCGAGGCGGATGAGCGCTTCCATGATTTGATTAGTCTGGCGACAGGGAATGAGAAGTTGATTCAGATTCTGAATAATTTAAGGGAACAGATGTACCGCTACCGGGTGGAATACCTGAAGGACAAGGCGGTATTTCCCCAGCTTTTGGAGGAACATGAGAGCCTGATTTGCGCGATTGAAAGGCGGAAGAAGGAACAGGCGGCAGAGATAGTATGCCGTCATATCAAGAATCAGGCTGAGGCAATCAGCGAAGCAATCCGTATAAAAAACGGCGGAAAGGAATAGTTAAGGTTACTTTTCACGGCTCAGGAATGCGCTGAACTGCGCATTCCGTATGAACATGATTCAGGAGTGAGGGGCGATTTTTGCGCAGCAAAACTTTGAATATCGCCCCGAATCGTTACTATGAGCGGCCCCCCGGGCCGTGAATAGTAACTAGTTAAGGTATAATCTGCTAAATCTATGTCCATACTCCTAATACATCATGACAGACATGTTATCGTGAAAGGAGCGTGTACATAATGAAAATCAGAGACAGATTAATCGGACAAGAGGTAAGAAGAGAAGAATATATTTCCCGGCGGATTCATGGGATTTGTCTGGGGATTTCCATCGTGATTGCGGCGGTGATTACCGGCTGGGCGGTCATGCAGAGGGGGCTTCTTGTAGAAGCCAGAACAGAGCGGGCGGCAGCAGAGCTTGCAGGGAATGTACTTCGTTTCCATGTGCTTGCCGACAGCGACAGTCAGAGAGACCAGCAGGTGAAAATGCAGGTAAAGAGCGCGGTTATTTCCTATTTGCAGGAAAAACTGGACGGACAGAATAGTTTGAGAGAGACAAAAGAATATGTTCAGGAACATCTGGAAGAGATACAGGAAGTGGCGCAGGAGACGGTAAGACAGGAAAACAGTGAAGATACAGTGACAGCAGAGCTCGTAAGGGATGAATTTCCGGAAAAGACCTACGGAGACGTAACGTTTCCGAAAGGGACTTATGAGGCTTTAAGAATCCGGATTGGAAGCGGCAAGGGGCATAACTGGTGGTGCTGTCTGTATCCGAATCTGTGTTTTACAGATTCGGTTTGCGGGAAAGTAGTGCCGGAAGATAAGCAGGAACTGGAAGGCGTGTTGGATGAGGACGCTTATGAGATGATCACCTGCACCTCAGACTTTAAGATAAAATGGTTTTTCTTCTCAGAAGAAGAACGATGAAGGAGAGAGAATATGTACGCATTTGACAGCAGAATCCGTTACAGTGAAATTGACCATAATGAGAAGATAACGCTGCCGGGAATTATTAATTATTTTCAGGACTGTAGTATTTTTCATTCAGAAAGCATTGGTTTTGGGGTAAGCCGGCTGAAAGAGGAAGAGCGGGGCTGGGTATTGTCCGGCTGGCAGATTGTGGTGGAGCGTTATCCGGCGCTTGGAGAGGCTGTCAAAGTGTGTACCTGGCCGACAAGTTTCAAAGGAGTTCTGGGCGAGCGGAATTTTCTGATGATGGATGAAAACGGCGCCCATGTGGCTTATGCAAATTCTGTGTGGGCTTATATGGACAGGAAGAAGGGAAGGCCGGTAAAGCCTGGCGAGGAGGAGATTCGTGCGTATGGCATGGAGGAGCCTCTGATTATGGACTATGCGCCCCGGAAAATCCCTCTTCCGGCGAAGAGCAGGGAGGGTGAGAGCTTCCCGGTACGCAAATATCATTTTGACACCAATGAGCATGTAAATAACTGCCAGTACGTACAGATGGCGTTAGAAGTGCTCGAAGAGGAGATGAAAGTCAGGCAGCTTCGGGTAGAATATAAGAAATCCGCGGTATATGGCGATAGGATTTTTCCGAAGATTGCCAGAGAAGAGGAACGTACGGTGGTGGAACTTTGCGACATGGAGGGAGGTCTTTTTGCTGTTGTAGAATTGATGTAACAGCAAACATGAAACGGGCCGGATTGATGGGAGAATAACAGATGATAATAGAAAAGAACCTTGGAAAAAAGGTAAGCTTAATGATGGTAAAGAAGGTAGACTTTGGAGTTTATTTAGGAACCTCAGAGGATAAGGTGTTGCTTCCGGCCAAACAGGCGCCGGAGGGGATTGAGATTGGAGATTCGGTGGAAGTTTTTCTATATAAGGATTCCAGAGACCGGATGATAGCGACTACCAGGGAGCCGAAACTTACATTAGGTCAGGTGAAGGCGCTGAAGGTGTCAGACACAGGGAAAATCGGGGCATTTCTTGACTGGGGACTGGAGAAGGATTTGCTGCTTCCATTTAAAGAGCAGACGGCTAAGGTGCGACGGGGCGACGAGTGTCTGGTCAGCCTTTATGTGGATAAGAGTAAGAGACTCTGTGCAACGATGAAGGTATATGAGAAGCTTAGGAAAGACTCTCCTTATAAAAAAGACGACAGAGTACAGGGAATAATTTACGAAATGAGCGATAATTTCGGCTGGTTTGTGGCAGTGGATGATACGTATTGCGGGCTGGTTCCTAAGAGGGAGATTTGCGGAACCCATAAGGTAGGAGACAGAATCGAGGCGAGAGTCACCGGTGTGAAACCAGATGGGAAGCTGGATTTGAGCATACGGGAGAAGGCGTTTGTTCAGATGGATTTGGACGCTGAACATCTGCTTCGGGAGATGAAGAGGCGGGGTGGCGCTTACCCCTTTACGGATAAAGCAGGAGCAGAACTGATTAAGAGGGAAACGGGACTGAGCCGGAATGCCTTTAAGCGGGCTGTCGGCAGGCTTTTGAAGGCGGGGAAAATTGAGATAACAGATAAGGAAATCCGACTGAAGTAAGTGAGCAGACCTCATTCACAAGATGAATTTTCATGGATTTGCGAAGGCTGCTGTGAACGGAGCAAACAGGAAATCAGTACATAAGAAAGCAGGGTGCGGCAATGGCATTTGCACATTTACACGTTCATACAGAGTACAGTCTGTTGGACGGTTCAAATAAGATTAAAGAGTGTATCGAACGGGTGAAAGAACTGGGCATGAGTAGCGTGGCGATTACAGACCATGGCGTAATGTTCGGGGTGATTGATTTTTACCGGGCGGCTAAGGCGGCCGGAATCAAACCGGTTCTTGGAAGCGAAGTATATGTTGCGCCGGAATCCAGATTCAAAAAGGATGCGGGACAGGGAGGAGACGACCGGTATTATCATCTGGTTCTTCTTGCAGAGAATGATATCGGTTATCATAACCTGATGAAAATTGTGTCCAGAGGATTTACGGAAGGATATTATTATAAACCAAGAGTGGATCTCGAGGTGCTTGAGAGCTATCATGAGGGCGTCATTGCCTTAAGCGCGTGTCTGGCGGGCGAGGTGCAGAAGTATGTGTCCAGAGGACTTTATGAGGAAGGGAAGGAGGCCGCCCTGCGCTATGAAAGAATCTTTGGAAAGGGGAATTTTTTTCTGGAGCTGCAGGACCATGGGATTCCCTTGCAGCAGACCGTGAATCAGGCGCTCCTTCGTATGAGCGCAGAGACAGGACTGCCCCTTGTGGCCACCAATGACGTACACTATACTTTTGCAGATGATGTGAAGCCTCATGATATTCTGCTGTGTCTGCAGACCGGCAAGAAGCTTGCGGATGAGGACCGGATGCGCTATGAGGGCGGACAGTATTATATCAAGTCCGAGGAAGAGATGAAGAAGCTCTTTCCTTATGCGCTGGAGGCGCTGGAAAATACCCAGAAGATTGCGGACAGATGCAATGTAGAGATTGAATTTGGAGTGACCAAGCTTCCCAAATACGACGTGCCAGACGGCAAAACTTCCTGGGAGTACTTGAATGAACTGTGTTACGAAGGCTTAGAGCGGCTCTATCAGCCGGCGCCGGAGGAAATAAGGGAGCGGCTGTCCTATGAGCTGTCGGTTATTCGGGATATGGGATATGTGGATTACTTCCTGATTGTCTGGGATTTTATCAAATATGCGAAAGATCATGGGATTATGGTGGGTCCGGGGCGCGGCTCCGCAGCGGGAAGCGTGGTTTCTTACTGTCTTGGGATTACGACCATTGACCCGATTAAAT
>CAOKJI010000049.1 GCA_948468495.1 uncultured Dorea sp.
TGGATTGGGGGGCCGATGATGAACAAGGCTTATTACAGGGAATTTTATGATACCATTAAAGATATTGCAGAACATCCGGTGGTGAGGCAGATGAAGCGTTATCCCCACCATGGAAATACTTCCTGTTATAAGCATTGTCTCAGGGTGGCGTACCAGAATTATGTGCTGTGCCGGAAACTCCGGCTGGATGCAAGATCGGCGGCAAGGGCCGGAATGCTCCATGATTTGTTCCTGTATGACTGGCATACCCATGCAAAAGAAACCGGGGAGCGGTGGCATGGACTGAAGCATCCGGAGAAGGCATACCGCAATGCGGGGAAGATTTTTGAGCTGAACAGAACTGAGAGCGATATTATCCGAAATCATATGTGGCCGGTAACATTTCGCAGATTTCCCCGGACAAAAGAAGGATGGATCACAGTTCTTACGGATAAATACAGCGGACTCTTTGAGACTGGGAGGCGGCGAAGGAAGGGGAAAGAGCAATGATATATTTAAGCAGCTTTATGATATCGGGACACAGGATGCGAAATCCGAATGTATATCCGTATCATGTATTTCGCAATAAGGAAATTTATCCGATGGTATTTGCACCGATTACTATTATATATGGAAATAATGGCTCGGGGAAGTCTACGCTGCTGAATCTTATTGCACAGAAGGTGGGAGCCGGAGGCTTCGAGTCCTATGCATATGGCCAGCAGTACATTGATAAATTTGTCAGGGAATGTAAATTTGATGTTGGGGAAGATGATTCCGGGAGAAAACTGCGTATTCCGAAGAACAGCCTGTATATCAAGAGCGAGGATATTCTCTTTGAGATTAAGAAAATACAGCAGGAAGAGGCGCTGGAAAGGGGCTATGTCTTCGAGGTTATGAAACGGAAAGGGATGAGCAGGGAGGCAGCGGAGAGTAATTTTCATGATTATGGAGGGATGGCGTGGTCAAGAAAAGAAATCTTACAGTTTGCTCAGGAAAAGTATTCCAATGGGGAGACGACGATGCAGCTTCTTATGGACGCTCTGGCTCCGGATAATTTGTATCTGCTGGATGAGCCGGAGGTATCGCTGTCGCCTCAGAATCAGGTAAAGCTGGCGGAAGAGATTAATAAGCTTGCACGTTTTCTGGGGTGCCAGTTTATTATTGCCACCCATTCGCCCTTTATGCTGGGGACGCTTAAGGCGAAGATATATAATCTGGATTCGGACTGCATGGAGGAAACGGAGTGGTATAAGCTGGAAAATATACGGTTCTTTTATGAATTTTTTGAGAAGAACCGGGAGACGTTTCGGTGACGGAGGGGAGGCTGTTATATAAAGAAATGGTTTTTATTGTACAAGGCGTTTTGATTTGCTGTTGAGCGGCGTTACTGTTTACTCCGTTTACCGTAATAGAGTAAGAATTATGTAAATAATATGGCGCTGCGTTACTTGACATATTATATATCAGCTGATATACTATCAATTGATAGCATGTATTTGGAGGCGGTTAGAATAAAACTTAGTATACAGTCTAGAAGAAAAGAAATTGTTGATTTCCTGAACCAAATTCACACAATTTTGAAGGAGGATACATTTGATATAAATACAGAGTTTGTATTTATTCAGAAGAAAAAGAAAAACAGAGAGTTTTCAACTCCGTATACAATGGTGGATTTAGAATATGATATTGAAGATGTTGTAGAACGATTAAGAGAGTTAACGGTTGGAGAGTATTCAGAAACTTTGGTTGATAAAGATGATATAAATCCGCCGTTATTATTTGTTTTCGGAAAAAATATTAATAATAAGCAAGTATATGTGAAGCTAAAGATTAAAGGAGAGATAAATAGGCGTGTGTTGTGTGTGTCTTTTCATTATGCAGAGAAAGTAATGTCGTTTCCGTATCAATGAATAAAAAGGAAGAAAGGAATGAAAGCCAGTATGTTGATTAGGAAAGTTTGTATGAATTGTCCGGTATGCGATAGGATTCATGAAGTTGAAGAAAGAAAGCGCACTGCGGTTTTGACTATAAAAGGCGAAGAAGTAACCTATGAAGAAAGGTTTTATTTCTGTACCAACGCAAGCGAAGAAGAAAACGAATTTGAAATCGGGACAATGACGAATGAGAACCTCCTGAATGCCAGAAATGCATACCGGGTGAAACATGGCTTGCTTACTTCTGACGAAATTATAGAAATAAGAGAAGGCTACGGCCTGTCGCAAGTGGATTTGGCGCGTTTGCTTGGATGGGGAGAGGCTACGATTTCCAGATATGAGAGCAAAGCTATTCAGGATGAGGCGTACGATACAATGCTCCGCCTGATTAAGGATAACCCCCTACAGGCATTAGAATTTTTAAAGAAGAACTCGGATAAGTTTTCAGGGTTAAAAAGACAGGAAATTCGCTCAAGAATAGTAGAAAAATTAGATACGTATGGAAAGGAATACCTTACAAGGCAGATATTTGAAGGGGAGTATGTTAATTTTGAAGAACCTTCCGATTTGAATGGATATGTTCCATTGAATATAGATAAACTGGAAGCTGTGATATCTTATTTTGCGGAAACTGTATCCAATCTTTATAAGGTTAAGCTTATGAAAATGCTGTGGTTTGCAGACGCTTTAAGTTATAAGAGAACCGGAAAGGCAATAACTGGGCTGGTATACAGACATGAGGCAATGGGAGCGCTGCCAGTTGGGCATTATAGTCTTATGAATCTTGAAAATATAAATGTTCAGGAAGAAATGGGGTATCATTATGATACGATGCTTCATGTATATCCAAACAAAAATGTAAAGTATTCTATTTTGGACAAAGAAGAAAGAGCAGTATTAGATGCGGTTGTTAAAAAATTCAAGACATATAAAGCTTCGGATATTGTGAATTATATGCATGAGGAGAGAGCTTATAAGGAGACGGAATCTGGAACAATTATTCCGTTTAGCCTTGCTGGGGAGATAAGGGAATTTTCAAACACGCTCTAGTGCTCCATCCGGTCAGAAACTGTGGTCTATATTCAGGTTATGTTTCTTAATTTATTTAACGGTGAGGGGAGGTGTGCATATTGCAGTTACCATATTCTGAAAAACTTGATATTGCTCACTTTTCACGTTTATTCGACAATAAAAGCGAGTGTTATAAGCTGTTCTGGTTTCAGGCGATTGTATCCAGAATCATGCAGGGGAAGCATGTATTTACCTATGAGGAATTGATTAATGAGATGATTGCGGACGCATGGTATATGGTGACGGAGTACCATCTGAATCTCGGACCGAACGATACTCTGGAAAAGGCAGTGAACCGTCTGGCCGAAATCAGCGCCATGAAGTCCAGCGAGAAGAAAGAAGTGCTTCTGAAATATCTGGAAACCTGCAGAGACATGGATGTTATGGGAATGAAGCGGACTTTGATAAGGAATGTCCCGTATCGCCTTCAGGCGCCTTTTATGGAATCTATGCGGGGAGACGAATGGAAACGCAGCGAAGGAAATCTGGCTGAGCGAATCAATCAGGAAAAGCGTCTGATGTATTATTTTCAGGTATTTGAGGGACTTCAGACCAGAATAGAGCTTCAGCCGGACTGGATTTTCTACATTCAGCAGAATTATGAGATTATTCAGGGATGGATTGAGCTGAATATGATTACTTATCTGCAGCGAAGAAATCCAAGCGTTCCGGGTATTGTGGATAAGCTTTATCCGCCGAAAGAGCGGAAGCTTGATAAGGTAAAGCGATACTGGAAGTTGATTATCCATATGCATCCGGTTCATGAGATTTATGAGGATACGGAACTGAGTGAAAAGGATATCTCTATAGACCATTTTGTACCATGGTCCTATGTAGCGCATGATGAGTTCTGGAATCTGCATCCGACAACAAGAAGAATTAACAGCAGTAAGAGCAATCATCTTCCAGACTGGGAATTATATTTTCCCCTGCTATGTAAGACAGAATATGCTTCTTATGAAATGATGTGGAGGTTTCCCCGGGTGCAGGAAGAGTTTGAAAAGTGTGCAAAAGAGCATTTGAATAATATGGAAATCCAGGGCAGGCTGTATCGGCAGGGGCTTAGTGAAAAGGAGTTTTCGGAAAGACTTGAAGAAGTAATGCTTCCGGTCTATCAGTCCGCCAGAAATGCCGGATTCAACAGTTGGGTTATGAGGTGAAATGTGGATTGAATTATTATGACATGTATGCGGAAGAATACTTTATACAGACATTTCACGCGGATATGACAGATACATACAGACATTTTCTTCCGAGGCTCCCGGCAGGCTGTAGAATCCTGGATTTGGGAAGCGGCAGCGGGAGAGACGCCGTTTGTTTTAGAAAACAGGGCTATGAAGTTACAGCGCTGGAGCCTTCAAAGAGGCTTTGCGAGTGGATGAAGAGACAGTTTGACGGAGAGATTGTATGTCTGCCGGTTGAAGAATATCATCCGGTCATGAGATTTGATGCAATTTGGGCATGCGCGTCCCTGCTTCATCTGACAAAAGAGGATTTGCTGAAGTTTTTTGCAGGAATTGGCGGGTATCTGAAACCGGGCGGGTTCATATATGTGTCTGGAAAGAATGGGATTCAGACCGGGAAGTGTCAGGACGGAAGATTCTTTCTGGAATTTGATGAAATGCTTTTTCAGGAAATCATAGAGACGAATCCGGGTTACTGGGTTGAGGAGGTATGGTATTCTGGAGATGCGGCAGGGAGAAACGGATTCCGGTGGATGAATTTTATTTTGAAATATTGGTAATTGGCCGGTTTATCTTTGAACAGCAATAGGATTAGCAAAATGGATCATTGAAACTCTATGCTTTATTGACTATAGAGATAAGAAATGCTAATATAAATTTACCTCAAAGGTAAATAATAGAGAGGTGAGGGCTTGGAGATAACGTACAAAAGCAAAAAGCTAGAAAGGGTATGCCTGGATGCCAGCGTTGCAGAACGGTCATACGGCAGGGATATGGCAGATAAAATACAAATGCGTATAGACCAGATAAGAGCGTCAGAGACGGTAGAGATGATGATTCAGCTGCATATTGGAAGATGTCATCCGCTCAGGAATGATAGAAAGGGGCAGTTCGCTGTGGATTTGGTTCATCCGTATAGATTAGTATTTGAGAAGCATGGCAGTGAAATACAGATTGCGCATATTATGGAGATAGTGGATTATCATTAAAGGAAGCGCGAAGAGGAGGCAGCATTATGGTGAGAAGTCATAGTTATATTGCAACACCGCCTGGGGCTACAATCAGGGAACAGCTTGTTGACAGAGGAATGAGCCAGAAAGAATTTGCTGTAAGAATGGGTTTGTCAGAGAAACATATTAGCAGGCTTATTAATGGAGAGGTTCAGCTGACTCCGGAAGTGGCTGTTAAGCTGGAAATGGTGCTGGGAGTTCCGGCAAAGTTTTGGAATAATCTTGAAGCAATCTACAGGGAGAAGATTGTGAAGGCGAAAGCGGAGAATGCAATGGAAGAAGATTTAGTACTGGTGAAGCAGTTTCCGTATAGCGAAATGGCAAAGTACGGCTGGGTTCCGGAGACGAGGAATGTGCATGATAAGGTTATTAACCTAAGGAAGCATTTTGAGGTTGTAGAGCTATCATTGATAGAGAATAGCCAGATTACAAGGATTGCCTGCAGACGTCTGGCTATTACGAAAAAAAGCGACCTTGCATTAATGGCGTGGGCGCAGGAGGCAAAAATTAAGGCGAGAAGCATAGAAACATCGCCGATTAATGTAAAAGGATTGATGAAGTGTTTACCTGAAATCCGTAAAATGACACTTTCACAACCTGATGAATTTTGTCCCAGACTGGAAGAGATTTTAGCAGGTTGTGGTATTGCTTTGGTGTTTTTACCGCATCTAAAGGGGTCATTTTTGCAGGGAGCAACATTTCTTGACGGAAATAAAATCGTGCTGGGATTAACTGCCCGGGGAAAAGATGCAGATAAATTCTGGTTTAGTCTGTTTCATGAATTTGCTCATATTATCCTGGGACATATTGGACAGGTGGATGGCATTACGGAACAGGATGAAGCAGATGCAAATGACTGGTCGGGAGAGGCGCTTATTTCAACAGAGGATTTTGACATATTTAAAAAATCAGGAGACTATTCCAGCGAAAGTGTCTGCAGATTTGCAGGAAAGCAGGGAATTGCACCGGGGATTGTGGTTGGAAGACTGCAGAATGAAGGCATTGTAAAGTATAGTATGCTGAATAATTTGAAAGAACATTATATTATAGCTGACTAAAATTTTACTCTGGCAGAAAAGGAAAATGGATTGTGAAATAAGGAACTGTGGATCATTAACTTTTCACAGTTCCTAACCAGAAAGGGCTTAAGGATTATGGAACAAAAGATTAGTAATTTAAGTAAAGAAAACCTTCAGCAAATCATCCTGAAAATGTCCGAACATTTGTCGGATGAGCAATATCGGGAGTTGGAAGCTTTTGTCGAAGAATGCCAGACTGAGACCGCAGAATCCAGCGAATCCGAAAAGCCTTTAGCGAATCATCTGCCCAGCCGTATGTCTCAGGAGTATGTGGAGGAGAAATTAGCAAAATATAAGGTCTGGATGGAGCAGATTGACGAAGGCGAGCTGTATCTGAATACAGAGGAATATGAGGATTATTCCACAGGATATTGGGATCCGGACTGGATTACAGAGTATTATGACAATCAGGACATCGGGGACAAGATTCAGTCTATGATTCGGTTTGCGAAGGATTGTGTGGATGACAGACGGTATGAGGAGGCGGTTTGGCTCTACGAGTGGTTATGGGATATGTATGTGAGTACAGACAGTGAATTTGGCGACGACGAAGCTGCGGATTTGGAGATGCTGGAAGAGAAGGAGATTATACGCACTGATTTGGAGCAGGTGGCTTTGCTGACGTTGTATGCAGACTATCAGGTGACGGAGGCGGATAGGCGGGCGGAAGATATGTATTGTTATTTTCGTCATTATTCATTTCAGAAGTTACATATTGATGATATGTTCTTTGTGGGGAGGGAGACTCTAACTGGAACGGAGCGGTTCTGGCAGGACTGGATTGCCCTTTTGAAAACCAGGAGCGGCGATGTGGAGAGCAGGCTTTTGCAGGAAGCGATTCTGTATCATGAAGGTGCGGAGGGACTTTTGCGAATGGCGGATGAAAACTGTCAGACTCATCCGTCCCTGTATCTGGCGGCGATGGAGGAGGCTGAGAAAGCCCATGATTACGGGAAGATAGAAGAGATTGGCGAACGGGCGTTAGGGAAAATCGACGTCAGACTGAGTATTCGGAGTAAGGCGGCGTTAAGGGCGGCGTATGCCGCTTCCAGTCTGATGCACGAGGAAGCGATGATGAGGTTTTGCTGGGAGTGCTTCCGCTCGGATTCTACCGATAAGAATTTACTGCGTTTATTTGGTACGAAGGAAATGGCAGAGAAGTATGGTATAAGAGGAAAAGAAGTTCTGGACTCGGGGATAAGAGTTAAGAAGGAAGACTATGTTAGAAATGCGGAATTGCGTCAGAATAGCATCAATGATTTTCAATATTACAGACTGAGCTTCTATACCGGAGATTTTGAACTGGTAAGGAAAATGTCGAAAAATCCCGAAGGTTCGCTGGGGTGGAGTTCCAGATTTATTCGGGAAGGGATTCGTCTGATTTTGTTATATCTGTATGAGAGAAAACAGCCGTCGAAGGCAGCAGCAGGAATTGCTTCCTATCTTGGGTGGGGCTTTTACAGCGAAGCAGACGCAAGGTACGCTTTGAGATTTGAGCGTGAGATAGAAGAAGAGAGCCGCGAATGTGGAGTAAGCGTGTTCTGGAATTATTTTCAGTGCTGGAAGAAATATTATCCGATGGAAGAGGCGGAGCGGAAGCGGTATCTGCAATGGGCGGAGAAAATCGTGTATGGCAGGGCGGATGCAATTGTGGACGGACAGCACAGGAATCATTATGGGGCTTCTGCGGAATTGCTGGCAATGGTGGCTGAGATAAAAGAGGA
The DNA here is from genome assembly GCA_948468495.1 of uncultured Dorea sp. The sequence continues at coordinate 7,985 of CAOKJI010000049.1, forward strand.
TATGGGGACGCCGGGAGCGAAGCAGGAAATTTTTGCAGAATATAAGAGGAAATTCCCGAGGCATTCTTTATTTCAGAAAGAGATGAAGCATTATTTTTTGAATTGATGCAATGATGTACCAGAGCGTGTCCCCGAATTGTTTTCTGGAAAGGGAGAGGTATATGGGCGAAATGAATATTTCGGGTTTACGCAGAGAGAAGTTGGTAAGCTGCTTCAGGATACGGATTTGGAAGTTCATGCCGGGGAGATGAAGGAATGGTACGACGGTGGAATCGAACAGGGAGCATGGAGAAGGCCGCAGTGATATTATCGTACAGGATTATGCGGGAGACCGTATGGCAGTCTTTGAAGTGAAATATTCCAGGAAACAGGAAGAACTTGTCAGGGATTGTGAAGAAGCGATTGCGCAGATAGATGCGAGAAACTATGCGGAAGAATTTAGGGATGATTATGCGCAGGTGATATGTTACGGTATTTCTTTTTTTAAAAAACGATGCCTGGTGCTCCATTAGTCCAGTTTCTGACCAGTTGTATAGTTTTTCTTTTATAGGAAATTATGTCAGTAGTTTTCATGGTCAAAATAAGCGTTTTAAGGTCAAAATGGAGAGAAAAAGTGCGATTTG
>CAOKJI010000050.1 GCA_948468495.1 uncultured Dorea sp.
ACACCTGAGCGTGCGGGGATTCGAACCCAGACAATTAACAAAAACACCGCATAGAAAGGGGGTTTTCCACGTCATCTAATTAGGTGTACTCAATATGTACTCAGCCTCCCCTGCAATTATTCAAATTACTGCGTTAAACTTAATTTTAACAAAACAGAGAAACCGAAATTTCCCTGTTAATTTATTTCTATTATTTCGTCGCCCCACAACTACAAGCATACCCAGTGAGCTCCTGATGGGAACCTACTTTTTCCTGGTGAGAACCTACAGCGACTTTTTGTGTTCCTACCTGAACCTGCTGTGTTCCTACCTGTACGGTTTCGGTACCAGTCTGAACGCTTACGTACTGGACGGAGTAACCTGCGAAACAACCATTACCGCCATTAGAACCGTCGTATCCCAGCATATGATAATCTCTGTTAGTTCCACAGTCAACACCACAATTGCAAATGATGTGTGCTTCTTTGGTGTATACCGGACGGGTTTCATAGATTGGCTGGTCTTCGTAAATCGGCTGGTCTTCGTAATCGGTGACCGTCTGATAATCTTCTACCGTCTGATACTGTGCTACCCAGTTGTGTTCGTGACCTGTCTGCTTACTCAGGCGCGCAATCATCGTAGCACATACTGCTCTGCTAACGTCGCCTTGCGGATTGAGATTACCATTATCTCCACCTATGATTCCAGTACCCACAGACCACTTCATTGCATCAACAGCAAAATCACTTACACTTCCCGCATCAGGAAATGAATCCAAGTTATTCAAAGCACTCATATCATACCCTGCTGCTCCTGCATACCGATACAGCATTGTTGCAAGCTGTTCACGTGTAATCTTATCGCTCGGTCCAAAACTTCCATTCTCGTACCCTTTAATGACTCCTGCATCATTCGCCCATGTTACTGGAGCAGAATAAAACTTATCACCCGTTACATCTGGGAACCTATACTCATACGAAGCTTCCGCGCCATCCATTCTATACAAAATAGTAGCAAACTGGCCCCTTTCCAGATTTCCATTGGGATTAAAAGTCACATCATCCATACCTGTCATAAGCTCTTTCTCAGACACCTCCGCTACATACGGATAAAACCAATCGGTATCATGTACATCACTATAATCCCCCACATCTTTAGCCTCTGCTGTTCCTCCTACCATCATTACAGATACTACTACTCCTAATTGAACCCCAAGTTTCTTCAATTTCATGTTACTTTCTCCTTTCTACATATGTTTGATTTATAATTCCTAAATATCTTCTTATATAGTCTTACTTTCCACATCCCCCCACTCAAAATATAACATTAAATACATTATATATTATATCGTAATATATAATGTATTTAATAACATTTTATCAAAAGTTATTTTATATTAAAATAAAAAATGGAGGCGATAAAATGTTTCAAATCAAAAAAGATAGCATTGAATACAGCAACAAATCCTTACGTTTACCAGATAAATTAATAGACAGGGTCCAAACTGTTGCTGACTGCAATGGTATATCTTTTAACAAGCTTGTTATTCAATGCATTGAATATGCTTTAAATCATATGGACGAAGATACAAATGACTAATTTTCCTACCTGATGCGGGTAGGATTTTTTTGGAGGAATGCCTATGGATATTAAACGTATTAAAAATTTGCGAGTAGATTCCGATATATCTCAGGAAAAAATTGCAAATATTTTGCATATAAGCCAAAGAGCGTACTCTTACTACGAAACAGGAAAACATAATATACCGCTAAATGTCCTCTGTTCTTTAGCAGATTATTATGACTGTTCAATAGATTATTTTCTGGGTCGGACTGATAACCGAGAAATTAATAAATAATTTTAGATTATCCATAGATATGTCAAATATAGATTTAAAAAGATTAAAAGTGCACTTTCAATTTCTATTTTAAAAGTGCACTTTTAAAATATATTTAATTAACTGCAATGAATGGTTCTTCGCAATCCATGCACATTACATTGATAGCTTTTGTTGCCCGGAAACTGTTTCCACAACAGGGGCAGACATATTTTCTTGTACTGCTCGGCTTTTTCGGTCTGACGATTGCTGCTCCATTGCCAGACTTCCCACCAGATACTCCCATACTGTAAGCCGAACCTCTGACAATTCCAATATCTTCAAATCCTCTGCTGATGCAGAAATCTATAGTTTCTTCCGTTGGACTGGTAATTGTCCAGCCGTATCTGTTATGTTTTTCTATCTGCAATCCCCTTTCTTCTGCAAGCATTTTAAATTTTTTATTGTGGTATACTCCCCGGTTACTGGTATCCTTAATCCCATTTTCCATAGCATACAGGTGACAGCCTTCATGTATTAAAGTGGCAACTACATTTTCAATCGGCCTGTTCAGATAATCAGCCGACAAATTCAGCTCATAAGAAGATGCTTCGCCATTGTGCCAGATACGCTGTGTGGATACATGGCCGTATACCCCTATAGTAGACTGAATCGTAATAGTAGGTATTTCTAATGAACCATTGAAATATTCCTCATTGACAGCTTTAAATACCTTTACTAAATACTGTGTAACCCTCTGGTAATTCGTTAATTTTTTCATGTGTACACCCTCGCTTTCACAAATGTATAGTTGTCCGCGCTACATTTTAGGTAGACGGCTTTCCTTTTCCCTTCTTGGTTATTCAGGAATCAAAAAGGACAGGATGTCAATGGCTTGAATTTTTTAGAAAATTTTAATTTTCTAAAAAATTTTCTGCAAGAACCATTGACAGCATGGCATTTTTGATTAAAGTCGACGAGGAAGGAAAGGGAATCAGATATACATTCATGCCAAAGGCCGTTATCAAGACTCTGGATTTTCTTAATCATAACTTCTATTATTATAGTTTTATCATATGTGATTCTTTGTTATTCTGTATAATTTTTCAAATTTCCCAACTACATTTTCCGTTAGCTTGTATATTCTCATATTCCCCTTGAATTTGACTTAATTTCCTCTAAGAACTTCCCTTTAAAAGCTTCTTAAAAGAAAGAAAGTTATCCATTGGTTCTCCAGCTATAAAACCAGTTTAAAAAGGTATATCTTTGCTTTCCCCCAGCACTTACTATTCTCCCGAGTAGTCATTTTTTCCCCTGAAGGTTTCCCAAAAACCTTTTATAGTATCACATTTTAAATTATTGCTATGAAAGGAGACATAATGAGAAATCGAAAAACACTTACCGAAAGGGCAGAAAAATTTATGGAGAAATTTCAAAATAATTTAGCTTATTTGCGAGACGAAAACGGACACACACAGGAGTCACTGGCAATAGCGATAGGCATTCGCACCAACACATTACAAAATTATGAATATGGCGTAACTTGCCCAGATATCTCTACCGTATATGAAATATGTTGTGAATGCGGCGTAACTTTGGATTATTTTTTACCCGAAGACAAAGAAGAAAAAAATACTTTAATGAGTCGAATCAATAAATTAAATACGGAAAAAAAGAAATTACTCGAAACGTATATTGATTTGTTAGAACAATTATGATGCCACAATCTTTTGGGTGAACTCACCCAAGATTAAGACAATGTTTTTTGATATCCTGATTTATGAAAGGAGGGAAAATAATATTTTCAACACAAGAACCGAACCTTGACAATTTAATATTTAAAAGAAAGGAGAAAACAAAATGGCTCTCAAATCTTTAGCTTTAAGAAAGTCTTTGGGTCTGGAAGTATACCTCCCAGACAACCGCTACTATCTCAACGGGGTTAAACCTCGTCTAAATTACAAGGACAACAAGCCGACAGACACTATTGTAGGGTATGTATACACTGCGACAAACACGTCTCTGTTTACCCAGATAGAGGTCTTCATTGAGCAAGAAGAACCTCTGATTTCATCTGAGAAGTTAGCTGAAATGCAGGCCGCTGAAGAACCAGTATTCGTTGAGTTCACAGATGCTGTCGTAAAGCCTTATTATAGTACAGCTTCAAAGTGTATCTGCGACAGCATCCGAGCGAAAGGTATTGACTTTGTAGCTGAAACCCAATAGTAATGATTTTTGGGGAGGGAAGATATACATAAACATATCTCCTTTTCCCAATCTCATCATCATTTTACCAATTTAAGGAGGTATTTACATGGCAAAAAGCAGAATGTATGTTCCAAGTCTGCGTACGCAGAAATCAGCAATTAAAGATGCACTCGAACAACATTTCGGCGAATACAAATTCGATTGCATCGCAGGGCAGAGCTTCGCCGACCGGGATTGGATAAAATTTTATGCAAACCGCATTAAAGTCAAATACGCTGATCTCACTATGGAAGAACTGGCCCACCTCGTAGAATATCAAATAATTGATTTTCTTGAAGATCTTCTATGGGGACACCGCTTTGAAGCTGTTGTCAAAATCAATCCACCAGATGATTTCGGGTGGTACTGTGTTTATGCCGATATCAGTGTTTTGAGGGAGGATTACTAAATGATTGAAGCACCAAACACAACCATTACATTTTTCACCCTGATTTCAGTTTTGGTTCTGGTATCATATGCGCATTTCTTAGGAAACAATGATTCGGGCACGTTCTTTCAGAGCGTGCTCGCTGTCCTTAAAGGCGTATATCGCTTCTTTAAAGGCGAGCCACAAGAGCCTACTCCATATTCTACTACAGGCTTTACCGAATCCGCAACCCAAATTTTAAAGACTTTCAGTCTGTTAAAACAAGAAGAACTATATCGCGCCGGATGTCTGAAACCGGGACACTTTATCGTCGAATTTATTGGAACACAGGATAATTTACCCTTTGCATTAGAAGCATTTAAACGCTGTATACAAACCGCATTACAGCAACAGGGATATTCCCCCATGCTGTACGGTGAATCAGAATGGATATCTCCAAATACATGGAATATCCATATATATTTTTCTTCTACGCCAAAAGGAAAAGAGGAACTTTCTAAACTGATCCAACAAAAGCAGGAGATCCAGCGTAAAGCTGTGTCCGAGTCGGCGGATGCTCCTGTTGATGAAGAACTAGAGAGAGAAAACTGGAAAAACCAGAAAAAGGCAGACCCGGAAAAAATTATGCTTGGCTTTAGCCTTACCATGTGGATACAAGGCATTAAAGTTCCGTTATTTGTCGGTTCCAACCTTTTGCACTGCTGCATAGTCGGCGGTTCTGGAAGTGGTAAAAGTACATGGTTATTATACTTTATCTATCAGATTCGTAAATCCATACCCTGTGAATTTGTTATCTGCGACTTTAAGCGTTCCGGCGAGTTCACAGGCATAACAAACCATTATGCCGAATACGAAAACTGCATTGATGAAATACGCCTTTTCTATGAAGAATTTTCAGAAGCACCGGATGGCGGGAATGGCATAACCCGGATATTAATTATTGATGAAATTGCCGGACTTCTCAACCATTTAAGCATGACCAAAGAGGGCAAAAAAGAAGCAGACGAAATCAGAATGATTATGTCAAGTATACTGATGCTGGGCAGAAGCAGGAAGCGTTTTTTAATTCTGTCCATGCAGAGATATTCTGCTTCTGTCTTTCCGGCTTCGTCCGGCTCGGCAGATAACTTCATGATATCTGTAGGACTGGGAAAACTAAGCGTTGACGGCCGTCGCGGTCTGTTTGCCGGAGAACATTTTGAAGGAGAAGAAGATATAACTTTCGGCATGGGAAAGGGGCTGCTTCTCCGGGACGGATACGAATTATGCGGCCTGCAGGTCCCCCGTCTGGACAAACAGAAACTGTTATTTATTTTACAGTCAATGAACCGTTAAACTGTTTTAAATTATGTAACTATACTCTGGTTCCTTTTGCTGGACTGAGTGGCTGCCGCAGGCAGACGCGAAGGGAAGTAAAAGGAATCAGAAGTGCGCTGGGTGTAGTATTACCCAGCGCACAAACAAAGGAAAAATATAAAAAAATCTTGATTTTTCAAGGGTTCTACAAAGCAAAAACTTGTTCGCACCCTGTGAACAAAATGAACAGCGAAAGGACAATATGAAATGAAAACAGAAAACAGAGCAGCAAAAAATATCCAGCGTCATGCATTCCAGCTAACCATCAATAATCCTGCGGATTATGGATATGACCATACAGCCATAAAGAAATTATGCGTAACCAGTTTCTCAACATTAAAATATTTCTGTATGGCTGATGAAACAGGGAAGAACGGAACGCCCCATACGCATATATATATCTGCTTTTCCTCAAGGGTACGCTGGGCGAAAGTAAAAAAGGCTTTTCCAGAAGCCCATATTGAAGTAGCCCATGGTTCAGCGGAAGAAAATATTATGTACATCAAAAAAGATGGCAAATGGAGGGATACGGAAAAAGAAGAGACCAGAATTGAAGGCAGCTATGAGGAATGGGGCGAACCCCCGAAGCAGAAAGGAAATAATCAGGATATGGCTGAACTTTACCAGCTTATAAAGGCCGGATATACTGATTCAGAAATCTTTGAAATCAATAATGACTACATAAAGGAAGTAGACCGAATTAATAAGGTCAGAACAACCATCCTTGTTGACAAATACAAGGGCACCCGGAGAAACATTCATGTTGTGTACATCAGCGGAGCAACTGGAACAGGAAAGACACGCGGTGTACTGGATACACATGGGGATTCTAATGTATACCGGGTATCCGATTATGACCATCCTTTCGACCAGTATGCATGTCAGAGTGTACTCTGCCTTGACGAGTTCCGGTCTAACCTGAGATTATCTGATATGCTGAATTACTGTGATATTTATCCGATTCAGTTACCTTCCCGCTACTCAAATAAAGTAGCCTGTTATGAAACAGTATATATCGTATCTAACTGGGATTTGGAAAAACAGTATCCCGACTGTAAAAAGAATGATAAAGAATCTTATGACGCATTCTTACGGCGGATCCATGAAGTCAGGGTATATAATGCAGACGGCACAATAGACACTTATAACTCTGTAAAAGAATATATGTATCGAAATACCCCATTAAAGGAAATAACAAAATGTGAGCAGCAGAAGCTGCCCTTTACCAATTAATCCAAAGAAATAAAAATGTGAAAAGAAAGGAGATATTTTAGCTGATACACGCACCGTATTGTAAAGTTTTGTAGCGTAGTAAGATATCAGGCTAAATATTTAATATATAAATTATGTACTGCTAAATTTAAAGCGCAGCATGAACGCAAACATAAGTTCTGATAAAGTATTGCAATATTTGCAGGAATCTGGTAGAATAAATTTAGATGACGTGGAACAGGCCATGAGAAAAACCGAATTAGAAAGAATCATCAAGCACCATCCTTACAGCATTACCTTTTGCTCGGGACGCTGGCAGACCTATGTAAAGGATGATACACAAAAATCCGGCAGAAAAAAGCTGGTTAAATCCACAAAAGAAAAATTACATACCGCACTTTATGAGTATTACAAGCAGCAGGAAAAAAATAACAGTCTTGCTCATGCCACAGTAAAATCGCTGTATCCCAGATGGAAGGAATACAAATCCTTACGGACTTCTGCTTCTAATTACATCCGCAGGATTGATAATGATTGGAAACGCTATTATACAGACGCTGATATTATCAATATTCCAATCCGTAAATTGACAAAATTAGTTCTTAGTAACTGGGCGCACACTTTAATACAAGACAATAACATGACAAAAAACCAGTATTATAACTGTACAGTGATTATACGTCAGGTCTTGGAATATGCTGTGGATTTGGAAATCATAGAAAGCAATCCCTTTTCTCTTGTGAAAGTGGATGGCAGACGCTTATTCCGTCAGCAGAAAAAGAAAGCAAATGAAACTCAGGTATTTCTGAAAGAAGAACTTCATACTTTGCAGACTCTGGCTATGGAAGATTTTCTCTATGATACCCGTTTGAAATATCGTCTTGCACCTCTTAGCATTATTTTTCAAACCCTGACCGGACTGAGATTAGGAGAATTGTGTTGTGTAAGGTATTCCGATATAGAGGGAAGTTACATCAGCATCGTACGAATGTACCGCCCAGAAACAAACGAAATCGTACAGCACACGAAAAGCTATGAGGACAGAAAAGTATTTCTAACAAAGGATGCTAAAGAAATAATCAGTAAAGCCCAGCAATACCAAAAGACACATCATTTAAACAACACTGGCTATATTTTTTCCTGTAATGACGCTCCTTTATCTGTACGCTCTGTAAATGGACTTTATAGGAAATATTGCAGCAAAATGAATATTACCTATAAGTCGTCCCATAAAGCGCGTAAAACATTTATTTCCGCACTGATAGATGGCAATGTCAATATCAACACTATCAGAGAGTGTGTCGGTCACGCTGATGAACGTACAACATACAATAATTATTGTTTTGACCGTAACACAGTTTCAGAAAAGGAGTCGCTGATAGAACAGGCTCTTTCATAATAAGTGTACTCAAATGTACTCAAATCTATTTTGCAGGAAGTGTACACCTAATTGAACACCCATGTAATTGTTAAAAGCTTGAATCCCTTGAAAACAGGGACTTTTACAAAAAAATACTGTCTAAGGAATCTCTTCCAAAGACAGTATTTACACCTGAGCGTGCGGGGATTCGAACCCCGGACAACTTGATTAAAAGTCAAGTGCTC
>CAOKJI010000051.1 GCA_948468495.1 uncultured Dorea sp.
GCTCTTCCGATCTTATGGAATCGAACATTACCTCTGCGATGTGCGAAAGGACAGACTGCCGGAACTGTCAGAGATTGAAGACAGATATCAGATTCAGCCGGGGATGGCTGCAAAGAAAAAGAAGCTGCTGCGGGAAGCATTTCCTTTTCCGGTGGTACAGGAGGGAATATCATGAAGCAGAAGATGATTTCGGTAGTGATTCCTACATATAACAGGAAAGAAAAGCTTCCAGAATGTATAGAGAGCGTTCTTAGGCAAAGTTATAGAGAGATAGAGGTACTTGTGGTGGACGATGCTTCCACAGACGGTACAGAAGAGATTTTTCGGGAGATTTCCGATAAGCGGCTTAAGTATTTTCGATATGATACGAACAGAGGGGCCTGCTATGCCAGAAATTATGGCGCCAAAAGAGCGGAGGGAGAACTGCTGGCATTTCAGGACAGCGACGACCTGTGGAATCCGGATAAGCTTGAGAAGCAGTATGAATTATTGCTTTCCGCTGACGCAGATTTATGTTTCTGCGGCATGAACCGCGTATCGGAGAAGGGGAGCAGATTTTATTATCCGGTACATCCCTTTCATCCGGAATGTGGACTGGAGGAGTTCCTGGCTGAGAACAGAGCCAGTACGCAGACGATGCTGATGCATCGGTTTGTGTGGGAAGAGCTTCAGTTTGACGAGGATATCCGGCGGTATCAGGACTGGGATTTTGGAATCCGGGCGGCTGCCGAATTTAAGCTGTGTTATCTGCCGGAGGCTTTGGTGGAATCAGAGGTGGGGGCGGACAGTATATCTTCCAGGGTGAAGTCTTATCCGCATCTGCTTCATTTGTATCAGAAACATGAAGCGTTGTATCAGCAGTTTCCAGGCAGCAGGGCTGTGATGAACAGGCGTCTTGGGAAACGCGTGCATCCGGAGGAGCCGGCGCTGGCGGCAGAACATTTTAAAAAGAGCTTTGAGATAAGCCATAGTTTTTATGACTTTTGCTATTGGACGGCAGACAGGTTCAGAGCAAAGTTAAGAAAGATAAAAGAATGAGAGGAAAACGAAAGATGACGGCATTTGTAATACTGCATTACCGGGCGGCAGAGATGACCAGAACCTGTGTGGAAAGGATTCAGGCGTTAGACGGTAATAACTATATCGTGATTGTGGACAACGCCTCGCCCAATGGGACGGGGGAGCTTCTGGCAGAAGAATATGCCGGAGAGGATAATATTACAGTCCTTCTGAATCAGGAAAACGCCGGATTTGCCAGAGGGAATAACTTAGGTATCCGGTGGGTATGCGAGCATCTGGAAGCAGATTATGTAGTTGTGCTGAATAATGATGTGGAGATTTTACAGAAAGATTTTGCAGTAAGAATCGGGGAGATTTACGAAGAGAATCCATTTGATGTTCTGGGGCCGGATATTGTATCTGTCTTTTCGGGAATCCATCAGAGTCCGAAGAGCCTTCATGGCTGTACGCTGGAGTCAGTGCGTAAGAAACGGGCGAATGTGAAGCGCAGCAGTAATCCGATTCTGCTGCTGTTAAGCAGCGGTGAGAAGAACAGTCCGGCAATCTGGAGGCGCAAGCAGCGGCGGGAAAGGGCAAAGCAGCAGATTGATTCTTCTGTTTCGGCGGAAGGCGTGGTGCTGCATGGTTCCTGTGTGATTTTCGCAAAGAGATATTTAGATACGCATCCGGAGCCCTTTTATCCGAAGACCTATATGTATTATGAGATGGAGATTCTGGAGTGGATGTGCAGGCAGGAGGGAAGCGTAATCCGTTATGATTCTTCCATTTCCGTACTGCATTATCAGTATGTGGCTTCCAAACAGGAATTTAAATCCATTGTCAGGCGGTCGAAATTTGTGATAGAATGTCTGTTAGAGTCTCTGACGGCGGCAGAAGAATTGATTCTTCAAACCGGCGGGGAGGAACAGGCGTGAAGAAAAAAAGGATCAGCCGGGCGTCAAGAGCATTTTATATCGGGCTTTCTTATCTGTCGCCCCGGCTGAATACGGAGCTGTTGTTCTTAAAGAAGTTCGGACGTTTGCCGAATCTTAAGAACCCGCTTACGCTGAATGAGAAGCTTTTGAAATTAAAGCTGGAGGATTATGGGACAAATGCTCTGGTAAGACAGTGCGCGGATAAATACCGCGTGCGGGAATACGTGAAAGACTGCGGTCTGGAGCGTTGTCTGAATAAGCTTTTGGCGGTATATGATGTACCTGGAGAAATTGACTGGAACAGCCTGCCCCAGAGTTTTGCAATGAAATGGAATTTTGGCTGCGGGTACAATATCATATGTCAGTGTAAGGACAGGCTGGATAGGGAAGAAGCGGAGGCAAAGTTAAGGAAATGGGGGCGGGAGCCTTTCTGGGCGTATTTCTCTGAATTGCAGTACAGAGGCGTCGGTAAGAAAATTATTGTGGAAGAATATATCGGCGGGAAAACGGGCGTTCCGCCTGACGACTACAAATTCTACTGCTTTCATGGCAAGGCATATTGCGTGATGTTATGCGTAGGACGCGAGGAAGGGTGGCCCAGGTTTTATTTTTTTGACAGAGAATTTCAATTGATGCGGATTAACCGGGATTCTGTGGAGGCGCCGGAGGATTTTTCGCTTCCCAAACCGGAAGGTTTAGAGGAAGCCTTTGAGATTGCCGACAGATTGAGCAAGGAGTTTCCTTTTGTGCGGGTTGACTTGTATCTGACAGAACAGGGAGTGCGCTTTGGAGAAATGACATTTACGCCGGCGGCGGCGCTGGATAATAAACGTCTTCCGGAGACGGATTTGCTCTTCGGAAGTCTGATGTAGGAGCTTAAGAGAATGAAAATTGCGGTTTTGGGAGCAGGGAACAGCGGATGTGCGCTGGCGGCGGATTATGCGGCGCGGGGTCATGAGGTGACCCTGATTAAGACGTCCCATTCTCTGCATGATGATAATTTCCGTCATTTGACAGAGAATGGCGGCGAGATGGTGATTGATGAATTTGGCAGGGAGAGTGTGGGAAGGATACATCGCATGTCCAGAGATATCAGTGAAGTCAGGGGACAGGAGATTGTACTTCTGTGCACTCAGACGGGATTTCATGAGGATGTGCTGAAGCGTGTGATTCCCTTTTTGGAAGGGGGACAGATTCTCCTGATTAATCCGGGGTATTTATCAACGGCTTACGCTTTGGGGCTTGGACTGAGAGAAGGCGTTGTTGTGGCGGAGGCGGAAAGCAATTTTATAGATGGAAGAATCGCATCGCCCGGACATTTCAAGGCCGGATTTCGGAATGTACGCAACCCCATTGGAATCTATCCTGCCGGAAAGAGGGAGTGGGCGGCCGGGAAGCTTGACCAGCTTGGGACGCCCTTTGTGTATCTGAGGAGCGTAGTGGAGGCGGCGCTGCATAACCCCAATATGATTGTACATACGGTGGGAGCGATTATGAGTATTCCCCGGATTGAGGCTACGAATGGGGAGTATTGTATGTATCATGAAGTATTTACGCCTTCGGTATGGACGCTTCTGGAAGCTCTGGACAGCGAGAAGATGAATATTTTGGAAGCTCTTAGACTTGAACGGCTTGCCTATGTAGAAGCATGCAAATTCCGGAACAGCCTGGATGAAAGAGAAGACGCCAAAAAGGTATTTTTCGATTATGCTTCCATGCCGGAGAGAGCCAAAGGCCCTCAGAGCGTGGATTCAAGGTATATTACAGAGGATGTGCCGCAGGGACTGGTGCTGATGGAGTCTCTGGGCGAAGTCCTTAACATTCCGGTTCCGGTATGTACGTCCCTGATTGAACTTGCGTCCGCCGCTCTGGGGAGAGATTTCAGGAAAGAGGGCCGGACGCTTGGGCGGCTGGGAGAAGAGAACCTGCGCAGAATATTGGAAGACACAGGAAGCGGGGAAAGGTAATGTCAAGGTGGAGCGCGGGAAAGAAGATTTATCAGATGGCGAGGGAGCTCCAGAGGCAGAGGGGCGGATGCGTCGGCGCATATGTTCTGGACGCCGCGGGCTGCAGCTGGCGTCATCAGGCTTCGCCGGAGAATTATTTCGTACTTCGCTTCTATGAGCTGAATGATAAAGAGAGGGAAACCTATCTGACCTCTGGGCGGTCGGCTCTGGCGGATCGAAGGCTGAACCGGTTTATGAGTGAAGAAAAGAACCGAATTATGGCCCGTAAACATTTGTTTTACCAATGCTTTTCGGAGCTGATACACAGAGAAAGCATCTATATTCCGGAGGTTTCTTATCTGGAATTTTCGGCGTTTCTGGATTGTCATGAGACATTGATTCTGAAGCCGGACCGGGGAATTATGGGACAGGGAATCGAAAGGCTGCGCACAGAAGAAGTGGAGAACCGGGAAGAGCTCTTTCAGAAGGGTAAGGCCGCCGGACTTCTGGCGGAGCAGATGATTACACAGCATGAAGAGCTGGAGCAGATTAGTAATTGTGTCAATTCAGTGCGTATCAATGCCGCAAGAGACGGGAAAGGTGAAATACGGCTGATTGGCGCCTGTTTAAAGTGCGGAGCCAAAGGCGCGGCGGCAGACAATTTCCACTCGGGGGGAATTGCGTATCCCCTGGATATCAGGACGGGGATTGTCACAGGACCGGGGCGTAATAATACAGAAATCAAAGATTATGAAGTTCATCCGGGGTCGTCTGTCTATATGCCGGGTTTTTCCGTACCGTACTGGGAAGAAGTCGTAGCGTGCGCCATGAAAGCCATGGAGCATATGCCGGAATTGGGGTATGTGGGCTGGGATATTGCGGTGATGCCGGACGGGCCGGAACTCATCGAGGGCAACTGTCACTGGCCGGGAGGCAACATTATACAGCTTGATAGAATCGGGAAATACCCGCTGATAAAGGAATGTTTAGAAGGAGTAACGTAAGAGAAGATGAGTATTTTAACTGAAAATTATCTTGTGAAGAATATAAGGGCTTATCCGATATTGAGAAAGAAATTTATGACTTATATCCAGGGAGTCCATCAGCTTCCCGCAGGATTTAACAAGGGGAAGCTATTCCATGACTATCTGAAAGTCCGCAGAAACAATCCAGAGAAGAGAGTTTCTCAGTCTGAATATATGATTTTTGGTTTTTATAATCTAAGTACGGAAGAACAGAAAAAATATCTTACCGACATAGAAGCAACGCGGCTGATGAGGCCGTATAACAACGATTCGGAGCCTTATCTGAAAAGCAAAGCCACGTTTTTAAAGAATTTTACCCGTTTTATTCACAGAGGGTGGCTCTATGTGCCGGAAGCGGGTTATGAGGAATTTTGCGCATTTTTACATAAGTATCATACGATTGCGCTGAAGCCCCAGTACTCCAGTTGGGGAATTGGTTTTCACCGGCTGACGGAGGAGGAATTTGAGGAAAAGGAGAATCCCGAAGAGTATTTTGAGCATTTGTGTTCGGGCAAATATCTGGCTGAAGAATTTGTAGAATCCTGTGAGGAGCTGGCTGCTTTTCATCCATCGTCGCTGAATACGCTGAGAGTAATTACTTTCCGGTGCGGAGAGCGCTTTGAGGTATTTGGAAGCGGTCTGCGTGTGGGGAATAACGGACTTCATGTGGACAATGCCCATGGAGGCGGGATATTCTGTGAGGTTGACCCGGCGAACGGCAAAATCATTACAGACGGTCTGGATGAGTATTCCAATACTTATATTACGCATCCTATGACTGGGATAAAGTTTAAGGGAACCCAGATACCTCACTGGCAGGAAATCATAGAATTATGCAGGGAGGCGTCCTTGGAGCTGCCCTGTCTGAAAGTAGTGGGGTGGGATGTGGCGATTTTGTCAGACGGACGGCTTGAGCTGATAGAGGGGAATCATAGTCCGGGGATGAATATCGTACAGGCTCCGGCAAAACATGGAGTCTATGACCGGTTTGCGGCGATGCTTTTGGATTATTACGGAGAGCCGGAGCAGTATATGCAGAAAGAGGGCGAAACTGATTTTGTATAATATAGATAAAAAAGTTTAGGAAAACCCAGAGAATGTGAATAAAATAACAAACTTAATAAAATGCACAGTCTTTGATTGACAAATAATTAACAGTTCTGTATACTAGAGCGTGTCTGAAAATTACTTACTGCAAGATGCCGTCCCAATTTGCATCAGATTTTAGGAATGAATTTTCAAACACGCTCTAAGCCGTAAAAAAGAACAGTAACAAAGTAATGTCTACACAGGGCGAGAGAGGATTTCCGAATTGACCGGTTAATCTGAGAATGTTATACTGAATAAAAGAATACGACTGCGCTATGCAATGACTCGCCCATTGCATAGCGTTTTTGCCGTATTTCTTACATGCTCTAAGGTGGTATCGTCGATGGAAACCGGCATAGTACGATGGGCAGATAACATTTGAAAGATAAGAGGGGAAAGAAGATTATGAAAATTGCAGAGTTATATAATCGTAAAACAACGCTGTCTTTTGAGATTTTTCCGCCGAAAAAGGACAGCGAATTGAAAAATATTGACGCAACGCTGGCGATTCTCTGTGAATTGAAGCCGGATTTTATCAGCGTTACGTTCGGAGCCGGCGGGAGCGCTAATTGTAACCGGACGATTGAGGTGGCGAGAAAGATTAAGCAGAAGTATCATGTGGAGCCGGTGGTACATCTGACTTGTCTTAGTTACTCGAAGGGAGAAATTGACGAGTTCACCCGGATACTAAAAAGCGAAGGAATTGATAATATACTTGCTCTGCGTGGCGACAGAAATCCAGAGGTTTTGGAAAAGGATGATTTTCATCATGCATCCGATTTGATTGCTTATTTGAGAGAGAACGGGGATTTCTGCATCTTGGGCGCCTGTTATCCCGAATGCCATCCTGAGTCGGAGAGCAGAATCAGTGAGATGAGGCATTTAAAACAGAAGACAGACGCAGGCGCGGAGGTATTGATTTCACAGTTGTTCTTTGATAACCAGTATTTCTACCGGATGGCGGAGGACTGCCGGATAGCGGGAATTGACGTCCCGGTGATTCCGGGGATTATGCCAGTGATTAATGCCGCGCAGATTAAGAGGATGATAACGATGTGCGGAGCGTCTTTTCCAGAGAGATTTGAGAAAATTATATGTAAATATGAGAACCGGAAGGAAGCGCTCTTCGATGCGGGTATGTCTTATGCATTAAGCCAGATTATTGATTTACTGACAAGCGATATATCCGGAATCCATTTGTATACGATGAATAATCCGGTAGTTGCCGGAAGAATCTGTGAGGGAATCCGGAATATTATCTAATAAAAACAGGACTCATCCGAGTCCTGTTTTGTTAATCCGCTAAATATACGTCGGCATAATATACGCCATATTGTGTGGTCAGCTCATGACTTGCCACGTAAACGTCAATCTTATTGCCTTTGATAGCGCTTCCTGTGTCTTCTGCAACATAAATCTGTCCGTTGATAATTACACGCGTTCCAAGAGGAATTACGCTGGGATCTACGGCGATTGTTCTTCCAGGAGTAGGAAGTGTTCCGGAAGCGGTAGGACCTCCGGCCCAGCTTCCGCAGCAAAGATAACAGTTGCAATAATGGGTAATCCGGAAAGAGCCAAGACTTTGTTTGCCATCAGAGCTTCCGGGAGTGTAAACAGGCTGTTGTACAGGCTTGGTATCGGCAGGCTGTTCGCTGTTAGACGCGTCGCCGGCAGACGATTGGTTATCGGCAGGCTGTCCGTTATTAGCCTGCTGGTTAGCTGCCCGTTCTGCAGCCGCCTGTTGTTCTGCGGCCTGTCTGGAAGCTAAAAGCTCGGCCTGTCTGGCCCGTTCAAGCTGCGCGCTGTAATTCGACAACTCGCTGGACGTAGAAGCAATCATGGATTCTACTTCCGTACGCTTGCTGGAGAGCTCTTCTTGTTTGGCAATCAAATCCTGATGCTGGGATTCTAATTTCTTGCCTTCTTCAGCAATCTTATCCTGAGTATCCAACAGTTCGTTCAACATGTTACGGTCGTATTCGTTCACAGTTTTGACAAAATCTGTCTTGTTCAGAAAGTCAGTCATACTCTCGGCGGAACATAACAGTTCAATAAATGAAGTGTCGCCTGCTTCGTAGATATACTTGATGCGGAGCTTCATGGCTTCGTATTGTTCTTCTCCGGCGGCCTGCGCTTCGTTCAGACGGTTCTGGGTCTCGGTCATGGCGCCTGCAAGTTCTTCAGCTTCTTGTGACATAGCGTCCATCTGGGTGATTAGGTTATTAAGCTGACCGTTTAAGCCGTTTAATTCACTCTGTAGATTGGAAGTCTTCTTCTGCAATTCGGATGAGGAGGGCTCTGCGTGAACAGACATATTAGCATGTCCAACAGCAGCGATACAAATCATGATGATTCCTGCCCTTGCTAAGCGTTTTGCTCTATTACTCATAAATACTTGTCCTTTCTTTATGTATTATTAATAAATGATTCGCCATTTTAAAGAGATAAGCAGACGAATCTGGCCAGTATTTTTTACATTATACAACAAATTGCTTTATTTGGCAAACTTTGTTATTATAAATATAAAGAAATTTTTTCCGGGAGCAGTAAGAGATGAGAAAATATGAAGAAGATTACTATTTATTTGAGAACGTGAAAGAGAAGATTT